>CANRFK010000174.1 GCA_947629875.1 uncultured Clostridia bacterium | reverse complement strand
GCGTAGGAGAGAACGTCCTCCTCCTGCGTGTAGTAGCCCTTGGCGATGACCTCGGCCTTGAGTTTTTCGTACTCGGGCTCCAAGTCGTCCGCGGGGCGGTACGTGATGCGCTTCTCCCCTTTGAGAATTTTTTCGGCAACTTCCTCGTTCACGGGCATGGGAAGCGCGCCGTACTTGCCCGCGAAGAGGTCGCGGGTCTCCTTGGTGACCATCTTATACCGCTCGCCCATGACGACGTTCATGACGGCCTGTGTGCCGACGATCTGCGAGGACGGCGTGACGAGGGGCGGATAGCCGCAGTCCCTTCTGACGTTGGGAACTTCCGCCAAAACTTCGGTGAGTTTATCCTCTTTGCCCGCCTTTTTGAGCTGGTTCATGAGGTTGGAGAGCATGCCGCCCGGAACCTGATAGATGAGCGTGTTGACGTCCACCTGCCGTACTTTCGGGTTCAAAGAGCCCTCTTTTTCGAGCTCGGCGGCGACCTTTTTGAAGTGGTTGGCGATGGGAATGAGTTTATTTAGGTCGATGCCCGTATCGTACTCCGTGCCCTTCAGCGTGGCGACAAGGGGCTCGGTGGCGGGCTGCGACGTGCCGTTGCCGAGCGGCGAGAGCGCGGTATCGACGATATCCACGCCCGCCTGAATTGCCATTAAATTGACCATGTCGCCCGTGCCCGTCGTGTTGTGGGTGTGCAGGTGAATTTTGGTCTCGGGGCGGAGCGCCGCTTTGAGCGCAGTGACGAGTTCGTAGGCGTCGAAGGGCAACAGAAGGTTCGCCATATCCTTGATGCAGATATTGTCCGCGCCCATGCTCTCATACGTCTTGGCGAGGTTTACAAAGTAGTCCATGGTGTAGACGGGCCCCGAGGTGTAGGAGATGGCCGCCTCGCAGATGCCGCGGGTGGGATCCTCTTTTCGGAGTTGCCCGCCGTACTTTTTGATGGCCTTCATCGAGGCCTCGATGTTGCGGGGATCGTTCAAAGCGTCGAACACGCGGACGATGCCGATGCCGTTTTCGAAGCACTTCTCGACGAGTTTATCGACGAGGTCGTCGGCATAATTGCGGTAGCCCAAGAGGTTCTGCCCGCGGAGAAGCATCTGGATGGGCGTCTTTTTGAGGTGTTTGCGGAGGGTGCGGAGGCGTTCCCACGGGTCTTCGTTCAAAAAGCGCATGCACGTATCGAACGTGGCGCCGCCCCATCCTTCCAGAGAATAGTAGCCGATCTCATCAAGCTGCTCCAAAACAGGGAGCATTTGCTCGGTGCGCATGCGCGTTGCGGCGTGGGATTGGTGCGCGTCGCGCAAGATCGTATCCATGATCATAACTTTTTTCGACATAATGATACTCCTTATGCAAAGCAGGCGAGCAGGACGCCCGCGGCAAGCGCGGAGCCGATGACGCCCGCGACATTGGGCCCCATGGCGTGCATCAAAAGATGGTTGGACGGATCGGCCTCTCTGCCGACGTCCTCCGAGATGCGCGCCGCCATGGGCACGGCCGAGACGCCCGCCGAACCGATGAGCGGATTGATTTGCCCGTGCGTGAGTTTGCACATCAGTTTTGCCATGAGAAGGCCGCCGACGGTGCCGAGGTAGAACGCGACGACGCCGATGAGGACGATCTTCAACGTATCGAAAGTGAGGAAGATATCCCCCTTCGCCTTACAGCCGACGGCGATGCCGAGGAAGATGGTGATGGTGTTCATGAGCCCGTTCTGCGCCTGCGACGAGAGACGCTCGACGACGCCCGACTCGCGGAAGAGGTTCCCGAGCATGAGCATACCGAGGAGCGGAATGGCATCGGGGAGAAGCAATCCGACGACCAAAGTGACCGCGATCGGGAAGATGATCTTCTCCACTTTGGAGACCCGACGGAGGGGCTTCATGCGGATCATGCGCTCCTTCTTTGTGGTGAGGAGCCGCATGACGGGCTTCTGGATGACGGGGATGAGCGCCATGTACGAATATGCCGCAATGGCGATAATGGGCACGAGGTCCTCGGCGAGGATCTTGGAGACGTAGATGGCAGTAGGCCCATCCGCACCGCCGATGATGGCGATGGCCGCCGCCGTTGCGCCGTTGCCGAAGAGAAGAATGCCGCCGAAGAGTGCGACGAAGATGCCGAGCTGGGCTGCGGCGCCGATGAGCATCGATTTGGGGTTGGCGATGAGCGGCCCGAAGTCCGTCATGGCGCCGATGCCGAGGAAGATGAGCGGCGGATAGATGACCTTATCCACGCCGTAGTAGAGATACCACAAAAGGCCGCGGTTCGTGACTTCCTCATAGGCCGTAGAGCCCTCGGGATGTGTGCCCCAGAGGATGCCCTCCGCGCCGGGGAGATTGATGAGGAACATGCCGAACGCAATGGGAAGAAGGAGCATGGGCTCGAACTTCTTGACGATGGCGAGGAACATTAAGACAAAGGAGATGGCGAGCATGACGTAGTTCTGCCAGCCCCCTTGCGAGACGCCCATCGAATCCCACAGGTTGGAGAAAATTCCTCCGATGTCAATGAGTAA
>CANRFK010000173.1 GCA_947629875.1 uncultured Clostridia bacterium | reverse complement strand
CGAAGGATAGCGCACCGCCCACGCGAGCAGGATGAGGGTCACCGCGATCGTGGGCGCACTGCGGAGCACGGAGACGACGGGCGCAATGAGGGCGCGCGCCTTCTCCGAGAGCGAGGCGAGCGCGGCGAGCCCCGCCCCCAAGAGGAAGGCGAGGGCGAACGCGGCGAGGTCGCGCAGGAGCGTAAAGGCGAACCCGCGCCAAAAGTCGGCGCTGCCGAACTCCCTCCCCGCGGCGGCGAAGGTATCCCACAGGGACGGCACAATGCCGTCGTTTTTCACGATGAAGTAGACGACGACCCACGCAAGCGCCAAAATGGCGAGCGAGAGCGCCGAAAAGAGCAGATTTTTCTTCACGTTACTTGTTTTGCGCCTTAAAATTGTTCACTTTGAGGGTGGCGGCGGGCTCGGGGCAGAGGTAGTAATCGCACCCGCCCGCAGGGCCGACGGCCGTCGCATCGGCGTAGGCAACGAGGTTGACCTTGTCCTCGGCAACCTGTCCCTCCGAATTGAGCACGGAGAACGGGACGCCCGCTTTCGTCAAGACCGCCTTAAATGTAAGCCCGGGGACGTTTTCGAGCTGCACGACCCCCACCTTCTTGCCGACGAGCGCCGAGAGGTTGTCCGCCTTGAGGTCGGGAAGCGCGGTGTTGGATTTGAGGAAATACATGTTGCCGTGCGTGACGACGCCGAGCATGGTGTACTTTTCCGCCGTCCCGAGTTTCTGCGCCGCCGCATTGGAGGGCAGGATGCAGAAATCGGCATTCTTCGCCGCCTCCTCCCCCGTGACCAGCGTCACGATGCCGCCCGCATTCACGATGTGATAGGCGAAGTGCGCGTCCCTGTCTGCGATGGCGCCCGCAAGGGCGAGCGCAGGCGCGCCGTCGGGCGCGTACACCGTGTAGGTCGCGGAGATCGTCCCCTCCGCGGGTTCGCCCGTGTAGAAGAAGGCGTCCGCGGGCGCGGGGAAGTTGACGTCCGAAAGATAGCTCTTCACGCTCGCCTTGGCGTCAGATGCCGCCTCGAACTCCACCGAGCAGTTCTCAATGACCTGCGCATTGAGATTTTTCGCATTGAACGAGGGCGTGAAGTCGGACGAAGGATAGGCAACGGAGAGGTCGGAGACCACCTTCGCCGCCTCGGTGGCGGCGAGATAGCCGTGCGCGCCCTCCATGTACGTGAGCATCTTCGCAACGGCCGCGGGGTCGCTTTCGAGGATGTCGTTCTTGACGACGAGCACCGCCTGCGGATACCCTCCTTCGCCGTAGAGCGCCTGCAAACTGCCCGCGAACTCGAAGGTCGTCTCGCCCTCCGTCGCTCCGCCGCACGCCGCCGCGCCGAACATGGCCGCGCCGCACACCGCGGCGCACAGAATGCCTGCAAAAAGTTTTTTCATATATGCCTCCTGAATTTTGCTTTTTTCTTATGCTGAAAGTTTGATTTTGGTTTTTTATTTGATTTTTTGTTTTTGATTTTTACTTAATTTTTGAAATTGGTTTCTTCTTGATTTTTTTTGTTTTTCCTCACCCCATGTACGCATTTTTGTGATTTCAACTTGTGTCCCGCCCCTCCTTGGAGCCTTCCTCATTACGCCCCATCCTTGGAGCCTTCCTTATTTTCCCCTTCTTGGGAACCTTCCTCGTTGCGCCCCCTCTCGGGAGGGGGGGTAGGGGGGTGGGGCGCTGTGCGCCGCCCGCTGCACGGCGGCGCTCTGTGTGAAGTGCTATGCGACGCCGAGCTACTGCACGGCGGCACTTGGTGGGAGGCGGGTTTCCCGCCGCTCCACGCCCCCATTTGCCACACTACCGTAGGCTTAATGTCGGGGCAAGCGACCGCGACGACCAACTCAATATCCCATACGCGTTACATTCCTCGTTGAATTTATTTTCGAGCATGCGGCAACAAGCCGCATTCGAGAAAAGAAATTCAACGAAACAGTGTTTTCGCCGTCACGCCCTTCAACTGCCCGATCTTCCCCGTGAGCGCATTCACCGCGGCGGCGGGCGCGTCCATGACGACACAGATGACGTTGACCCGCTTCTCCCTGTAAGGTATCCCCATTCTGCCCACGACGTATTCCCCGTATTCGGAGAGGTAGGCGTTGAGTTTTTCGGCCTGCTGTCTGTCCTCGACGATGACGGACAACACACAGATGCGTTTTTCTTCCATAAAAAAACCTCCCGCCCGGACGGCAGGAGGAAAAACCGCGCAAACGTTGCGCGAAATTGATGAATTTCCCTCCTTTGCGGTCAGACAACTCTTTCCGTTCAGGCAAGCATATTATACCACGCCCCCGCGCAAAACACAAGCGTTTTGCGGGAACTGCGGGCTATTTCTTCCTCTTCTTATCGGGAAGGTCCACCTTGCCCTCCTCGGCGCCCCCGCCCGCGGGCGGCGCGGGTTTTCTGCGGCGAAGCACAACGCCGACCGTCACCCCGATGGCCGCCGCGGCGACACACAGGAGCACGATGAGCGCGATCTCCACCGCCGAGAGCCCCCCCTCGTAGGGCACATAGACATGCGGCTCGGGGTAGACCGGCCACTGTTTGAGCGTAAAGGTGAGCTCGCCGAGGGGCAGGCCGTCCTCCCATTCGAGAACGTACCCCGTCCCCGGTTTTCGCTCGAAATCGAGCGAGCTCGCCGTGAGGTTATAATATGTGACGATCTCCACGTGCAGTCCCCCGAAGGAAGCCCACTTGCGCGCGGGAGAGAGGAGATAGGTGTATTCGTACTGCGCGTTTTCCCCGCTTCCCCGCACGGTGGGATAGATGGGCGCCGAGACCTCGTTGACGATCTCCTCGCCCGCTTCAAATTGCAGGTCGTACTGGTACCACCGCATGAAGTCGGCGGCGCAGATGTCGTCGGGCACGGCGGAGCACATCACGCCGCCCTCAACGCTCCCGAGCGCATCGACAAACCCGCGGTACCAATCCCCCTCCCCCATGCCGCACGCTGTCCCGGGATATCTCCCCGCAACAAATTCGGCGAACGTATCCTCCGTGCGCTCCGTCTCCTCCACCGCGGCGCCCGCAACGGGCTGCGCGGAGCGGTCGTCGTACACGCCCTGTTTTGTCAGGGTCACGTCGCCGCCGAAGGCGTAGAGGGTAAAGGTGAACTCCCCCACCGTGCGCGGGAAGCGGTATGCGACGACGGCGAGCCCCTTGTTGATGAAGCACTTCGAGGGCTCGGACGCCGCGATGCGCGTGCGCACGGGGTCGACTTTCAGCGTGAGGCCGAGCGTGAAATAGGCGCGCGTATCGCCCTCTTCGGGCGGGGGCGGCGTCACGCGGAAGGTGTACGCCGTCACGGCGGTGTCCGCGCCGAAGAACCCGTCCGCCGCGTCCGCAAGGAGGGCGGTGCCGTCGTCCACGCAAAGCGCGCTGCCGCCGCAGTAGCTGTATCGGGAACTCACCGCAACGGCGTTGCCGTTCTCCTTGACGGAATAGCGCGCCGTATCGCCGTAAAAATCAAAGCCGTCGGGCGCATAGTCGGGCACCGTGCCGAACGGGAAGAGAAGCGTCGCCGTACACGGGCTCCCGGTGGGATTGCGGAGGGTATACCGCGCCGTCGCGCTCGCCCCGTACTCCGCAAAGCCGCGGCTCTTATCGGGAGCGGGAAATTCGCGCACGTCGATGGTGAGCTCCTCCTTTTCGACGGCGATGGGACAGCTCTCCTCCGCGAGGAGCACACCCATGGCGTGCGTCCCCTCATAGGAGGCGGCAGTCCCTGCGCTCGCACTGCGGCGGGCGGCGGGAGAGAACATGGCCGCCGCGCAAGGAACGGTCAGCGGAAACAGGAGCGCAAGCGCGCCCAAAGTGCGGCTTCTCATGCCTTTTTCCCCCTTCGCCCCGCGGGCTTTTTCGGTTTCTTCTCTTCCTTCATAAACTCCACCCAAAAACAGCTTCCCTTGCCCTGTTCGGAGATGACGCCGAACGGGAACCCGTGCGCGAGCAGCACGCTCTTCACGATGGAGAGCCCCAGCCCCGTCCCCTGCACGGGGCGGACGTGCGCCTGTTCGCTGCGGTAATATCTGTCCCAGATAAATTCCAATTCCTCGGGGGGAATGCCCTTGCCCGAGTCGATGACTTCGAGCCGCGCCGCCTCCCCCTTGCGGAAGAGCTTGACGCGCACCCGCTTTTCCTCACCGGCATAGTTGACGGCGTTGCCCACAAGGTTATAGACGACCTGCCCGATGCGCGCCCGCGCCGCCGTGATCGTAAGGCCGTCCTCGATCTCCGTCTCGATGCGGTAGCCCTGCGTCTCTTCGAGGTAGCCGAACCGCTCCACGATGGTGCGCGTCTCCTCAGAGAGGTCGAAGGGCACCTGCTCCTCTTCGATGCCCGCGCGCAGTTTGGAGAGGTCGAGAACGTCGGAGACGAGCAGGGCGAGGCGGTCTGCCTCGTCGATGATGACCTGCGCGTCGCGGTCGCGCTTCTCCTTGTTGTCCCCCGAGATCTCGCGGATCATGGAGGCATACGCCTTGATCATGGTGAGCGGCGTCTTGAAGTCGTGCGAGACGTTGGCGATGAGCTCCCTTTGGAGGGAATCGGCCTTGGAGATCTCGCTCCGTGCATATTCGAGGGCGGAGGAGAGCTCGTCGATCTCCGAGCAGAAGTAGTCCTTTTTGAAATGCAGGCGATAGTCGCCGCGGGCGAGTTCCTTGGCGCGGTCGGTGACCTCCGTCACGGGGCGCGTCACGAGGAGGGCGACGAGCCCGCTCGCCGCAAAGCCCAAGACGACGGCGGCGAGCCCCGTCACAACAGAGACGCTGCGGAACGCCGCTTCAAAGTCGCCGAGCGGCCGCAGGGAGAGGAAGAGGCACAAAAAGGCGGCGCGCCCGTTGTATTCCGCGGTCGAAACGCGCGCGATCTCGCCATCGCCCGAAAAGCACTTCCCGCCCTCTTCGCCGCCGAGAAGATCGGCGAGCCCCGCGAGGTCGTCATAGCTGCGCTCCGCGCCGTAGAAGGCGACGACGGATCGGTCGTTCTCGCTCACGCCGTTCGCGTCATAGATGAGGTAGGCGGAGATGCCGAGCTCGCCCGCAACGGAGGCAACCTCGTCCGCCCCGCCGTCTGCGGCGAAAATCTCCGCAATGCGCGCGGAGGCCGTCTCCAACGTCTCATACGCGCTCTGCTTGTAATTCTTGCCCACGAGCAGATTTTGCAGGAGCACGCACACGAGGATGACGGCGAACGCGAACAGGGAGAACGCCAGCCACAGGATGAGATTGAGGCTGCGCAGGGTACTCGCGCGCCTTTTGCGCATTGTTTCGGCCACCCGAAGCCTCCCTTACGTCTCGAATTTATAGCCGAGCCCGCGCAGCGTCACAATGAACTTGCGGTACTCCTTGAGGTTGCCGCGGAGCATCTTCACGTGGGTATCCACCGTGCGGTCGTCGCCGTAGAAATCGTACCCCCACACTTCGCTCAAAAGCCGCTCGCGCGAGAGCGCCACCCCGCGGTTCTTCACGAAATAGAAGAGCAGTTCGTATTCCTTGGGCGTGAGCGTCGCCCTTTCGCCGTCCACGAACACGCTCCGCCCGTCCACATCGATGCGGAGCCCCTCGAATTCATACATCTCGCGGGGAGGGGCGGACGCCCCCGCACGGCGGATCACGGCGTGCACGCGCGCCATCACTTCCTTGGGGGAGAAGGGCTTGGTCACATAGTCGTCCGAGCCCAGCTCGAAGCCGAAGAGCTTGTCGTACTCCTCGCCCCGCGCGGAGAGCATGATGACGGGCACCTGCGAAAACTTGCGGATCTCCTTCACGGCGGAGAACCCGTCCAGCCGCGGCATCATCACATCCATGAGCACGGCGTCGTACTTGTTCTCGCGGCACTTCTGCACCGCCTCCATGCCGTCCGCCGCCTCGTCCGCCTCTCCGCCCTCGAACTCCACATACTCGCGGAGCACCGTGCAGATCATCTTTTCGTCATCTACGATGAGAATTTTCATCTGTTTCTCCTCTTTTTCGCTCGTTTTTCGTTATATGTCTCTCGTTTTACGTCTCTTGTCTCTTGTTTCTTGCTACTTGTTACATTTCTCTCGTTACACGTCTCTCGTTTTACTTGCCTCTCGTCTCTCGTTTTACGTCTCTTGTTT
>CANRFK010000172.1 GCA_947629875.1 uncultured Clostridia bacterium | reverse complement strand
GCGCTCTACATCCGTCCCACCATCGTGGCGACCAAGGTCGCGCTCGGCGTGCACGCCTCCACCGAATACCTCTTCTTCATCATCCTCTCGCCCGTCGGCAGTTACTACGCGCACGGGCTGGAACCCGTCAAACTCATCGTGGAGGAGTACTATTCCCGCTCCTCGCTCGGCGGCACGGGCGAGGCGAAGTGCCTCGGCAACTACGCCGCGAGCATCAAGGCGGGCGAAATTGCAGAGGAAAAGGGGTTCGATCAGGCGCTGTGGCTGGATTCCGCCGAAAAGAAGTACGTCGAGGAAGTGGGGAGCATGAACATGTTCTTCGTCATCGGCGGCGAGGTGGTGACGCCCGCCCTCACGGGCTCCATTCTGCCCGGCATCACGCGCAAGAGCTGTCTGCACATTTTGCGGGAGAAGGGCTACCGCGTCACCGAGCGGCGCGTCTCCATCGAGGAAGTCGCGGAAGCCGCCGAAAACGGTACGCTCGACGAGGCGTTCGGCACGGGCACGGCGGCCGTCATTTCGCCCGTCGGGCTCATCCGCTACAAGGGCACCGATCACGTCGTGAACGGCGGAAAAATGGGCCCCATTACGCAAATGTTGTACGAGACCATTACGGGCATCCAGTACGGAAAACTGCCCGACCCCGAGGGGTGGAGAAAGATCGTAAAATAGCGTGGGGAAGTTCGTGATAATTTCGGGGAGGCTTTCGGGCTTCCCCGTTTTTTGTTGCGGGGGGGGGTGATGCACTCGTTTTTTTGTTACGGGGGATGATGCACTCGGTTTTTTTGTAAGAAAGGATAGATACATTGATTGCCGCCCGCCGCGCTCCGCGCGGCGGGCGGCAATTTCGTATGCGGTGAGAACTTCGTTTGGAGAAAGATACACTCGCCGCGCGCCGACGCTGTTGCGTCGGCGCGCGGTTCGGTATGAGGGAATAGGGCGGAAAGAGGCAGAGAAAACGAGGCGGACGTGGCGGACTGTGATGGGGAAGAGAACGGTGTGGGGGAGACGAAAGCGAAAAATTTGTATTGGGTGTAAATTCTACCGTGGGTAGAGAGAAATCGGGACGCATCATGAAAAACGGAAAAGAAAAAAATAATAAATTTTTTAGAATTATCATTTTTATATTTTGATTGTAAGATTTTGATTGTAAGATTTTGATTTTTAGATTTTGATTTTTAGATTTTGGTTTTTGGATTTATCATTTTTTGTTTTTTTGCATTTTTCCTCTTTTTGACGATTGGTTTATCTTTTTTATTTTTTCATTTTCCCCCTTTTGATTGCTCTCTTTTTCACGAGGGGGGTATCTTCTTCTGTTTTTTTACTCTTTATTTCCTCGCTTTGGGTTCTTGATTGCTCTCTTTTTCACGAGGGGGGTATCTTCTTCTGTCTTTCAACTTTATTTCTTTTCTTTGATTTTTAGTTTATCTTTTTTCTTTTTTTCCTTTTTTGATTTTTTGTTTGTTTTTTCATGGGGTTTTGATTTCGGCGGGAAAATTTTCCAATGAAAGTATAAGAAAACTCCGCGCATGCGGGCGCGATTCCCTTGACATCGCGCGCGCGGGTATGGTATACTCGACCCATGGGCTCAAATACGATCGGTACGATGATTTTTTGGCTTGTTTGGCTCGTAGTCGGGCTGGGCATCGTGGTTCTTGCCACGGTGCTTCTTTTGCCGCGCATCATGCTCCGGATGCACGCCGCCGCCATTCCCGCGCGGGATCGGGCGGTGGGGCGTCTCTCCGACGAACACGGCTCGGTGACGCTGTTCGAGCCCGCTCCCTCCGTGCGGCAGTACATCAAATCGTACCGCATCGCAAAGGACGGCGAGGGGCTGTATTTCTGCGGCGAGTGGAGCCGCCTCATCGCATTCGTCAAGTACGAGCTCGTGGTGTATAATTCCTCCAACAGCATTATAAACATTCTGCGCGTCAAGGAAAAATTCAACGACGGCGGATATACGCACCTGACGCGCCTGCCCCACAATACCGACTATGTGACGCTGCGCATCGTCTGCGTGGACGATACGCCCGTCCGCGCCGAGCGCAAGCGCATGAACGTGCGCTACGCGCTGTGGCTTGCGCTGCTCTGCGTTGCGGTCGCCTTCCTCGCCGATCTTCTCTTGTGGCTGGGCGTGACCGCCTATCTGCGGTATGCCGATTCGTTTACGGCGTCGCTTACCATTCCCATAAAATTCTGGGCGGAACTCTTGGGCTTTGCCGCGCTCGCCGCGGTGGTGTTTACCTTGACGGCCGCACTGGCGCGCTTCTTTCTCATGCGCAAAGGAGGTGAACGGTGACAGAACCCGTTGCCGTAAGATTGCCCTATAAGGGGGGATTCCCCGTCTATCCCTCGCGCTATGTGCTGTGCGGCACCGGCGAGCGGCACGCCGCGCTGCGGTTTTTCAATGCGAGCGAGATCGGCGTGACGGGCATCCGCTTCCGCATCGTGGAAAAGGACGGGAGGGGCGACCTCCTCGCCGACCGCGTGGTGGAGCGGGACGGCCTCTTCGCCGAGAGCGGGAAGGAGTTCGCCGTCGCCGATGTGGGCGTGGACTACGCGTGCGCCTCGGTGGAGATCGAGGTGCAGTCGGTGTTCTCCGACGAATACGAATACGTGTTCGGGGAGGACGGCGTCAGCCTCAAATACGGGCGCACGGAAAAAGAGGCGGAGCGCAAGCTCGGCTTCGTGCACCGTGCAACGTATTCCGTCTCCAAGCGGCGCAAACGGTATGTGTGGATCGCCGTGTTTGCCGTGTTCGGCATTGCGGTGCTCGCCGCGGCGCTCGCTTGGCGGTTCGGATTTTTCGGAAAGATAGAACGCGTCTCCGCCGAGGCAGAGACGATCTCGAGGAGCGATTGGCAGGACTATGAAGCATAACGACATTCTCGAAAAACTCGATCCGCTCCGCAAGGTCGCCATCGTGGCCTCGGGGCTGGAGGGCGACGGCCTCGCGCAGGCGGAGATCCCCGCCGCGCCGCGCGTCTTTTTGGACGCGCTCGCAAAGAGCAGGGGCGTCTCTTATGCCGCCGCGGCGCGGTCGTTCGACCCCGTGCTCATCGGCCGCATGACGAGAGAACTCACCGCGGAGGCCGCGGCGGAGGGCGGGCGGCTGTTTGTGACGCCCGACCTCAAAACGGCGACAGATCCCTATACGCCCGGGCTCTCCGAGGACGCGGGATTAAACGGCCTCATCGGCGCCGCCGTCTCGGGCGCGGTGCATGAAGCGGGCATGGCGGTGGGGCTTTCCCGCCTCTCGCTCTCCGAGCGGGATATCGCCTATCTCGACCGCCGCGAGGATGCGGGCGCCGTGCACGATCTCTTCGTAAAGCCATTTTTGACGGCGGTGAGAGCCGTCCCGTGCGACGCGGTGCTCCTCACCCCCAACCGCCTGACGAGCGGCTATCCCGATACCAACAACGCCCTCTTTTCCGACGTTCTGAACGGATATTTCGGCGACGTGTTCGCCATCGGCGACGGCGTTGCCGCCAACTCCTCGGCGCTCTCCCTGCTGCGCGGCAAGGTCTCGCTCGGCGGGGCGGCGCTCCCGCTCGAACGGGCGGCGAGGCGGTACGAACAACTTAAAAAATACTGCGAGGAAGGGACGGTCTCCGAGCGCGACCTCGAGGACGCCATCCGCGAGGGCAGCGCCCTCGACGGAAAGACGCTCGACGAGGCGGCGGACGAGACCATCGACTTCGCCATGCAGCTTGCAAAGCGCGTGCCCGCAGAGGGCGCCGCGGGCAACGGGGCGCGCAGGGCGCTCGCGGGGGCGAGCATCGTGCTCCTCAAAAACGAGCGCACCCTTCCCCTTGCGCGGGGGACGCGCGTCGCCGTGGTGGGGGAGGCTTACGCCGATTTCTCCGCCCTCGCAGGCAGGTTTGCCCTGCGCGGCAGGGCGCGCGGCTACGACCGCATGGCGTCGCGCAGCGACGCGCTCATTCCCGACGCCGTGCGTGCGGCGGGCAGTGCGGACGTCGTGCTCGTGTTCCTCTGGCCGGACGGGACGGGGCGCAGCCTTGCGCTTCCCGCCAACCGCATCGCGCTTCTGCATGCGCTCAAAAGGACGGGCAAGCGCATTGTGGGCGTCGTGTGCGGCGATATGACCCCCGACCTCTCCTTTGACGGCCTGCTCGACGCCCTTCTCCTCGCCCCTGCGGACGGCCCTTTTGCGGCGGAGGCGCTCGCGCGCGTGCTTGCGGGTGAGACCGACCCCTGCGGGCGGCTCTCCCGCACGGCCTACGACAATGCCGACGCCTACTTTGCCTCCCTCGCGGAGGCGCGCGACGCGGGAAAACTGCGCGTGGGGGGCTTCGTGGGGTATCTGCGCTACGATACCGCCCGCGAGAATGTGCGCTATCCCTTCGGCTTCGGGCTCTCCTATACCAAATTCAGCTATTCGGGACTCTCCATTAGCGGCGACAAGATCTCCTTCACCGTGAAGAACACGGGCAGCCGCCCCGGCTATGAGGTCGCCCAAATCTACGTGGGCGCGCCGTCGGAGACAAGTTTCAACCCCACAAAGCGGCTGAAAGCCGTGTGCAAGTTCGCCCTCAAACCGGGCGAGAGCAGGCGGACGACGGTGACGCTCACCGCAGGCGACTATGCGACGTACGACGCGCGCACCCTCACGGACAGCGTGGAGGCGGGCGTCTACCGCATCTACGTGTGCTCGGATTCGCTCACCGTGCGGCTGCAGGGCAGGCGGCTGGTCGAGGGCGCCGTGCGGGAGCCCGACGGCACAGATCCCGCGGACTATTTCCCCGACGGCCCCTTCGTGCGCAACGAGAGCCTCGTCCGCGAAAACCGCGTGGGTTCTTTGGCGGGGGACAGCATCCCCAAGCCGCTCCGCTATGTGCGGCGCGCCGCCATCTGCCTCTTTCCCGTCGCCGCCGTGCTCTTCTTTTTGCTTGCGACCGTCTTTATCTTCACTTATGCGCTGGACTACACCCTCTTCTACGCCTTCAATGAGGAGGCCGTGAAGTGGTCGCTCTACGGCATCGCCGTTCTGATGCTCGCGCTCATCCCGCTCCTCGGCAGCCTCAACCGCCGCCGACTTGCGCGCGTGCGCACGGGGGCGCTCATCCTCTGTCCGCCCCTCCTCTTTGCCTGCCTCATCCTCGGCATCCTGCTCATGACGGAGCACGACGTGGCGGACGAGCGCATCATCATGACCGTCGTCTCCTGCCTCGCCGTCGGCGCGCCCCTCATGGCCGCCGTCGCCGCGATCGCCGAGCACGTGCTCATGAAGAGCAAGAGCGGCACAAACAGCTGGGAGAAGTACTATTTCGAGCGGCAGCAGGAGCAACGGGTGACGCCCGAAGCCGAGTTCGAAGAGGTATTCCGCGCCGCCGCCCTTGCCGAAAAGGAGGAGGACAAGGAAGAAGAGGAGCCCGTGCCCGAGGAGCCCGTGCAGTACTTCGACAAGAACCTCACCTATAAGGAACTTTTGCGGGACTGCACGCTGTTCGTGAAGGAGCGCGGCATCCAGGCGGAGGACGACACGATGAAAGGCGTGCTTGCGGCGCTCACCGCGGCGCAGCTCATCGTGGTGCCCGAGGGTGCGGGCGCGGCGCTGCTCGGCGCCGTCGCCGAGTACTTCGGCAAGAAGGCCTATCTCGACAATGCCGAGCAGTACGTGCGCAACGACGACCTGTTTACGCAGTGGAAACAGTCCGAACGGGTGTTCAAACAGACGGGGCTCTCCGTGGCGCTCGACGCGGCGGAGCGGGACGGCGCGTTTTTGCACATCGCAATTCTCCGCCATGCCGACGTCTCCCGCCTCGGACAGGTGCTCGCCGGGGTGACGGATGCGCTCGCCCGCAGAAGGGCGGCCGTTCCCGTTCCCGGCGGAAGAGAGCGCATTCTCCCGCCCAACCTGCGCATCGTCGCGGAGGTGGGGGAGGGGGACATCGGCAAGCTCCCGCCCTCCGTCTCCGAAGTGGCGGCGGTGCTCTTGCCGCACGCCGCGGAGTGCCCGCCCGCCGCGGTGAAGAGCGTGGTGCAGTCGGTGGGATACGAGCGGTTTGCCGCGATGAAGCGCGACGTGCGCGACGAAAATCCCCTCGGCGAGGACGCATGGAAGAACGTCGACCGCCTCGACGAGAAGTGCCGCTCGGCGCACGTGGGCAACCTCTTGTGGGTCAAGACGGAGCTCCATGCCTCTGTGCTCTCCGCCTGTGGCGACAGCGATATCCGCGCGGTGGACGGCGCGCTCGCGTGCGAACTTCTGCCGTGGATGTATGAAGTGTGGAACAATGATTTGTGCGGAGAAAAACTCGGGGATACGCTCGCCGGGATCTTCGGAAGAAACATCGAACTCTGCAAGGAGTTCGCAAAAATGAGGGGCGACGGAATTACAAAACGATGAATTTACTCATAAACATCCAGAGCATCTGGAATTTCCTCACAAAGCCGATCTTTATCGTCATATACATTGCCGTCGTCGTGCTGCTCATGCTCATCATCGTCATCTCTGCCATGGTGAACGAGCACCGCTTCTCCTCGCTCTCGAGGAGGGTGGAAAAGAGCGTGGAAAAGGCGGAGGAAGCCGCCGAAGAGGGGGAAGAGAAGGTCTCCCGCTTCGATATGTTGAAGCGCATCGACGCGGAGCGCGCGGCCTACCGCCCCAAGCCCTTCGTGGAGACCATTTCGCTCAAAGGCCTGTGCAACGCCTTCCGCAACTTCGCCGCGGGCTCGCTCAAACTGTACTACGATATCGATATCATCCGCGAGTTCATCGCGGGGCTCGCCGTCTCGCGCATCATCATCTTGCAGGGCATGTCCGGTACGGGCAAGACGTCGCTCGCCTACGCCTTCGGGGAATTCCTCGGGAATCCCTCCACGGTCATCCCCGTGCAGCCGATGTGGAAGGAGCGGAGCGACCTTCTCGGCTACTACAACGAATTTACCAAGCGCTTCAACGAGACGCTGCTTTTGCAAAAAATTTACGAGGCCAACGGGCGCAGGGATATCTACGTGACCATCCTCGACGAGATGAACATCGCCCGCGTGGAGTATTACTTTGCGGAGTTCTTGTCCCTCCTCGAGATCCCCCGTGCGGAGGCGAGAAAGCTCGAAGTCGTCTCCGACCGCTGGCCCGACGACCCCGTCCTCCTCGAAAACGGCAGGATACGCCTGCCCGAGAATATGTGGTTCGTGGGAACCGCCAACAACGACGACAGTACGTTTGCCATCTCGGATAAGGTGTACGACCGCGCCATGATCCTCAACATCGATGAAAAGTCGGAGCCCTTTACGGCGCCCGTCAAAAAGCCGCTGCCCGTCGCCGCGGATACCTTCATGCGGCTCGCCGACGAGGCGGTGCGCGGGTACAAGATCGCGCCCGACACACTGGAAAAACTGCGCAAGATCGACGCATTTCTCTCCGAGCATTACCGCATCTCCTTCGGCAACCGCATCATGAAACAGATCACGGTGTATCTGCCCGTGTATGTCGCCTGCGGCGGCGACGAGCTGGACGCCCTCGACGATATGCTCGCCAAAAAGGTGCTCCGCAAGTTGGAGACGCAGAACCTCACCTACCGCGCGGCGGAACTCGAAGCGCTGTGCGGAATGTTCAACGAACTCTTCGGCGAGGAGCGCATGGTGCGGTGCCTCCGCACGGTGCGCCGCGTCGCGAGGAATACGTAAGGAGGCCGCATGAACCAGACCGATCTCCTGTACCGCGCGTTCCGCGGCCTCACCGCGGAGATAGAGGAAAACCACGGCGTGACCGCCCTCGAGAGCAATTTCGCGGGGGCGAGAGAGCCCGACAAGATCGTCGTCATCCACAATGTCTGCCATGTCGAAGAGGACTGGGTCGCCGCCATCGAGCGCGGGCTCGCCTTCATCGGCAAGGCCATCGAGGAGGATCGCCAATTCATCCGCTCCAACGGCGAGGTGCAGCCCATCGAAAAGGTAAAGCACGTCTCGCGCGAATCGGTGCAGCACCTCTCCCGCCACAGCGATCTCATCTCCCGCAAGGAGGAGGCGGAAAAGGGCGACCTCATCCCCGATAAACTGTACACGGTGGAGCGCCTCAACGACTACACGGTGTACGAGAACAGGTTTTTGTACCTGCTCCTCTGCCGCATCCGCGACTTTGTGGGCTACCGCTACGATAGCCTCGTGCGCGCCTACCGCCTCTACCGCGGCGAGCTCACCTCCCGCAAGAAGATGGTGACGGCGACGAGGAAATTTTCCTACGAACTCACCCTCACCGATGAGCAGGACGACGTGTTTGCCGCCAAGGCAGACCCCGACAGCGCGTACTATCTCGACCGCCTCGAGAAGATCCAGCAGAGCGTTGCGTTCTATCTTCGGACGCCGCTCATGGTGGAGGTCTCCCGCGTCGATAAGATAAAGTCCAAGATCACCAAGACCAACGTCCTCCGCATGGATAAGAACTTCAAGGAGGCCATGGCGCTGTATGAGTTCCTCCTCGCCTACGACAGGGACGGCTTCACCGTAAAGCGCGAGGTCAAGACCCTCGACCCCGTGGGCAAGGAGGTCGGAAAAGAACTCGCCGTGCCCGCGCTTCTCACCTCCTTCCTCGTGTACGAGCACGGGCTGGGCGTGGAGGAGGCCTTAAAGGAGGAGTTTGATAGGGAGGAAGCGCGCCGCGAAGAGCAAAAGCAGCTCGCCCTCGCGGAGGCCATCCGCGCGCTCAAAAGGCGGATCGCGGAGACGGGCGAGGGCATGGAAGCGTACATGCTCATGCTCGAGGAGCGCAACGCGGCGCTCGAAAAGGACAGCGTTCTGCTCAAACAGGCGCGCGCCGAGATAGAGACCCTCAAAGAGACGGTGGAAAACCTCAAAGCCGAGGCGCGCGTGCTCCGCACCGAGATCGAGGGGCTCAACGACGCGAACGCCAAACTCAGAGAGGAGATGGAGCGCGCCGAAGAGGAGCACCGCCGTAAGATCGAAGAGATGGTGCGCGAACGCGAGGAGGCCGAGACCGCATTGAAGCGCGCGCACGCCGAGGAGCTCGCCCGCGCCGAGGAAAAGCGCAGGGCAGACCTCGCCGCCGCCGAGGAGAGGGCAAAGGAGACCGTCGCCCGCGTGAAGGAAGCGTGCGAAAAGACGCTCGAGGAGAACCGCGCCAAGATGGCGGAACAGGACGCCAAGCGGCAGGAGGCCGAGCATACCCTTACGGACGTGCAGACGGAACTCAAGAGCGTGGAGCACGAGCGCGACGTGTACATCGCGCGCCTCACCGCCGTGCGGAGCGAGTACGGGCTGCTCACCGCCGCCGACGATTTCACCACGGAAGCGGGCTTCAACGCCCTCGAACATGAATTCGAAACGCTGGGACGCCTCGTCCGCAGAGAGTGGACGGACGTAAAGAAGATCCTTAAAAAGGAGTTTTCCGACAGTATCCGCGCCGTGATGCGCGGCAAGAAGGGACAGAAGTCCGAAGAATACCGCAAGTTGAGCGCAGAGGCGCAGGCTCGCAGGGCGCGCGCGGGTACGCCCGCAAAGAACGGGACGCCCGCGGCAAGGCAGGGTCACCCCCCCGCAAGACCGGGCTCGCAACCCGCGGCAAGGCAGGGTGCACAACCCGCGGCAGGGCAGGGTTTACCGCCTACCGCAAGGCAGGGGGCACCTTCGGAAAAGACGGCAAAGACGGGTGCACAGCCCGTTCCGGGGACAGGCGCGCAGCCGCCGCAACAGGCAGATGCGCAGACGGGCGTGAAGGAGCAGACACAGCGCAATGGCAAAGTTATCGCCGGAGAAGGCAAGAAAGAAGATCAAACGAAGAGGTAAACGACGGTTTATCCTCTCCGTCATTACGCTCGCCCTCGTTCTTCTGATCGGGGGGACTTTCCTTGCCATTCTCATCCTGATGCTGCGCGACGGCACGTTGCAGGCCGCATTTTCCGTCATACAGCAGGTGTTTTTGACCAATTCGGTCGTGCGCACCATCGTCATCTTCTGGATCCTCGCGATCCCCGTGCTCCTCGTCGTCTTTCTCATCATCAGCGGCGTGCGGCGGCGGAAGCTCCGCTATTACAGGCTCACGTGGGAGGAGACGGTGCGCATCGCCGTGGATGCGGAGAAGCAGGCGTTCGAGAAGGAGCAGGAGAAGCAGCGGCATACCCGCCGTTTCAGCGCGCTCAACGAGATGGGCACCGAGCACGCCCCGTTGCGGAGCGGCGCGGCGTCCTCGCTCCAAGAACTGTGCGAAAAGTTCCGCCGCTTTGCGGCCGCCAACCTGCACCTCTACTACACCGAGGCGCAGATCCGAGAGTTCATCGCGGGGCTCGCCGTCTCGCGCATCCTCATTTTGCAGGGCATCTCGGGCACGGGCAAGACGTCGCTCACCTACGCGTTCGGGGAGTTCATCGCCAATTCCTCCACCATCATTCCCGTCCAGCCGATGTGGAAGGAGCGGAGCGACCTTTTGGGCTACTACAACGAGTTCACGAGAAAGTACAACGAGACGGTGCTCCTCCGCAAGATGTATGAGGCCAACAACTCCGCGAACATCTACATCACCGTGCTCGACGAGATGAACATCGCCCGCGTGGAATACTATTTCGCCGAGTTCTTATCCCTCCTCGAAATTCCCAACCCCGAACTGCGGTATTTGGAAGTCGTCACCGACAAGTGGGACGACGACCCCGCGGGGCTCAGAGACGGGCGCATCAAGCTGCCCGAGAATATGTGGTTCGTGGGAACCGCCAACAACGACGACAGTACGTTTGCCATCTCGGATAAGGTGTACGACCGCGCCATGATCGTCGATCTCGAAAGCCGCACGCCGCCCTTCGGGGGAGACAGGCGGGAGCCCATCGTGCCCATCTCCTATCAGGAGTTTATGCGGCTCGCGGAGAACGCGCAGAGGGGATACGAGATCACGCGGCGCAACGAGCGCAGGTTGAAGGAGCTCGACGACCGCCTCACGGAGACCTTCCAGATCACCTTCGGCAACCGCATCATGCGGCAGATCAGGAGCTACATCTCGGTGTACGTCGCGTGCGGCGGCGACGAACTCGAAGCGCTCGACGATATCCTCTGCAAAAAAGTGCTGCGCAAGCTCGCCAACAAGGATCTCTCGCTCATGAAGACAGAGCTCGAAGAGACCTCCAAGTACCTCGAAACGCTTTTCGGCGAGGGAAAGATGCAAAAATGCCGCAACTATCTTGCGCGCGTGTATAAGTTGTGATCCGTTCATGCGGACACGGGGAAGGAGAGAACCATGAGACGCATGAAATTTTTGTTTATCGTGGGAATGCTCATCGCGGGCATTCTCGCATTTGTGGGCGGGCTCCTCATCTCGACGGGGTACCGCAATTTCGACATGCTCTCCGACCCCAACGCGCAGCCCGGGCAGACCCGCCCGTTCTGGGAGCGCTTCCTCGAGGACTTCGACTGGAATACCTTCGACTTTGACAACTTCGACTGGGATACCTTCCGCGACGATTTCCCGTGGGAGGACCTCCCGTGGGACGACGTGCCCGATCACTACGATTGGAACAGACTGCCGTGGGACGAACTCAACGATACCTTCCCGTGGGGGAACGTGCAGTGGGACGATCTGCCCGAGGACTTCGACTGGGGCGACATGCCGTGGGGCGACATTCCCGAGGACTTCGATTGGGGGAGCGTTCCGTGGGGCGACGTGCCCATCGAAGATCTGCCCGAGGACTTCCCTTGGGAGAATGTGCCGTGGGATAATTTGCCCGAGGACTTTGACTGGGGGAGCGTTCCGTGGGGCGACGTGCCCATCGAAGATCTGCCCGAGGATTTCCCCTGGGAGAATGTGCCATGGGAAGATCTGCCCGCTGACTTTGACTGGGGCAACGTTCCGTGGGACAATTTGCCCGAGGACTTCGACTGGGGCAGCATTCCTTGGGAAAACGTGCCCTTCGACCAGCTGCCCGCCGACTTCCCGTGGGAGAAGGTGCCGTGGGGCGACCTCGCCGAGGACTTCGACTGGGGGAGCGTTCCGTGGGACAGTTTGCCCGGGGACTTCGATTGGGGAAGCCTGCCGTGGGAGTACCTCATCCCGCTCGCGGCGCTCGGCATGCTCGATATGCCGTGGGACCGCATCCCGCACGACGCCATTCCCGACGGTCTCTTGCCCGACGACTTCTCGCCGTGGGCGGACGAATGCGAGCATGTATTCGGCCCCTACGAGATCGTCAAGGATGCCACCTGCGGCGAACCGGGGCTCAAACGCCACGTCTGCACGCTCTGCAAATTGGCGGAGACGGAAGTGATCGACCCGACGGGCGAGCACGAATTCAACGCCGAACACATCTGCAACACCTGCAACCGCCGCCTGCTCATCGTGAACGGCTCTGCGGACACCAAGGAGAAAGAGTACGACGGCACGCCGCTCTCCGACAACTACTATGAGATCGATTGGGCGAACTCGGCGGCGCCCGTGCCGGGACACAACATCATCGTCACCAACCTGACTTCCATCACCGAAGTGGGCACGGCGGTGAACAGGTTCAGCGTCATCGTGCGGGACGGCACGAACGAAAACATGCGGGTGGACGACGCCTACGTCATCATCAAAAATTACAACCGTCTCGTCGTCAAGCGGCGCGTGATCACCATCGTCACGGAGTCTGCCGAAAAGGTGTACGACGGCACGCCGCTCACCTGCCCGCAATACCGCGTGGAGGGCGACCTCGTGCCGGGCGATGAACTCATCGACGTCGTATTCGACGAAGAGGGGCAGAAGGAGTACGGCAACAAGCCCAACACCATCGTCTCGTACCGCATCGTAAACAGTGCGGGCGAGGACGTCATGCGCAATTACGAAGTCAGGGTGCAGTGCGGCACGCTGACGGTCAAGCGGAAATAAGTCATGCTGTACCAATCCTACAAGAACAAGCTGGAAAAGCGGAGGCGCAGGTTTGAGCGCTTCTGGCGCTTCCGCTTGCTCTTTTTGTTTGCGCTCCTCATGCTTCTCGCCGCCGCGGGGGCGCTCATGGGCGTGAAGGGGCAGGTGACAAAGGTCACTGTGCCCGGGCGCTTCTCGTACGGCGAGCCGCTCTCCATGCAGGCGAGTTCGGTGTTCGGCGGGGCGGGCTTCGAGTATCGCTTGCAGGGCACGGAGAAGTGGAGCGGGAAGATGCCGCGGGCGGCGGGCGTTTACGAGTGCCGCGCCGTCGGCAAGAGCATCGTGGGCACGAACCGCCCCGGAGAGATCTATCTCTTCACCATCGACCCCGCAAGGACGGTGGTGCGCGTTGCGGACGGCTCCCTCGTCTACGGCGAGGCGCCCTCTTTTTCGGCAGACCTGTACTATGACGACGTGCTGCACGTCGCAAATTACACCGTGGAGGAGAGGGACGGCGCGATCAACATCGTCGCCGACCCCGAAGCCATCTCCGTTTTGAGCGCGGAGGGGGAGGACGTGACGGCCTCCTACATCTTCGACGTCGCCGACCGCGACGTGAAGGAGATCGCGCGGCCGCTCACCGTGCGCACCGCCTCCCATACCTTTGAATACGACGGCAAGCCGCACGCCGACGAGGCGCTGACCTTGGAGGGCTACGGGCTCGCCGGGGGGCATAGAATCGAGGGGGTGGAGACGCAGTTTGCCTCCCTGACGGACGTGGGCACCATGCAAAACCGCCCCACGGGGGGATTCCGCATTCTCGACGAAAACGGCGGCGACGTGACGGACAAATACGCGATCACCGAGGAGTTCGGCACGCTGGAAGTGACGCCGCGCAAGCTCACCGTGACGACGCAGGGGGCTGTCATCCCCTACGACGGGCAGGCGCACGGGTTCGATGACATCGAGGCCGTGGGGCTCGCAGAGGGGCAGACGATCAGGCGCAGCGACGTATTCTCCGTGCAGAATGCGGGGGAATACACCAACACGCCACGCTATGAGATCTTCGACGGCGGGAGAAGGACGACGGACAACTACGAGATCACCGAACATCTCGGCGCCGTCCAAGTGACGAGGCGGCCGCTCTCTGTGACGGCGCAGTCGGAGACCTTCACCTACGACGGCACGGAGCACCTCTATCGCGAGGATACCCTCACCTATTCCGATACGGCGCTCGCGGAGGGGCATGCCATCCGCTTTTCGGGCGGCGCATACGCCTTCACGGCGGCAAACGAGGAGGGCTATGCCAACGACCCGCTGATCGGCGTCTTTTCGGGCGATGAAAATGTGACGGACAACTACGATGTGACGGTCACGGCGGGCACGGTCGTCATCCGCAGGCGCGCCCTCACCGTGACGACCATGAGCGAAACGCTGACTTATGATGGGACGGAGCACGTCTACAACGACATCGCGGCCGCCGAAGCCGCCTCGCCCGACGGGGGACTTGCCGAGGCGCAGGAGCTCCGCCGCTCGGACATCAAAATTTGGCGCGCGGCGGGCACTTACCGGAACGAGCCCGCATACGATATCTTCGACGCAGCGGGACGAAGGGTGACGGAGAACTACGAGATCGCCTCCGATTACGGCACCGTCACGATCGGGCGGCGCGCCCTCACCGTGACCACCGCGACGGACGAATTTGTGTACGACGGCACGCCGCACACCTACGATACGGTCGATCTCGGCGAGACCGAGCTCATGGCGGGCGACGAGATCAGGCTCTCGGGCGAATACACCTTCACCGAGGCGAAGGCAGAGCCCTATCCCAACCGCCCGCAGATCGCCGTCTACTTCGGCGGAGAGGACGTGACGGAGAGCTACGAGATCGCATTTACTTACGGCACGGTGACGGTGGAGCGGCGGCGCGTGAAGTTCCGCTCGCGCTCGCTTGCGGGTGTCGAATACGACGGCGCGCCCCATTCCATGCCCGAATACGACGATTTAGGCGGTTCGGACGGCATCTACAAGTTGGCGGAGGGGCACACCGTCTCCGCAAATTATCCCGCATTCACCGCGGTGGGGACGGGCAGCAACACCCCGACGGAGGTGAAGATCGTGGCGGGCGGCGCCGATGTGACGGCGAACTATATCATCGAGGATTGGGAGATCGGCACCGTTGAGATCGCAAGGCGCGCCATCACGCTGCGGGCGGGCTCCTATGAGGGCGTGTACGACGGCGCGGCGCACCGCGCGGAGGATTGGCTGGACGAAGAGAGCCGCCTCGTTGCGGGGCACTACGCCGCCGCGGCGCACTATGACGCATACACCGCCGCGGGAAATTACGACAACGACCCCGCGGGCAAGGAGATCTACGACGGCGAAGGCAACCCCGTCACCCAAAACTACGAGGTGACGTGGGAGAAGGGGAGCATCGTCATCACAAAGCGCGAAGTGGCTCTTCTCACGGGTTCGGAGACTGTCACCTACGACGCGAGAGAGCACGGCGCGGCGACCTTTACCGCGACCTCGGAGCTGAAACTCGTGGACGGGCACGAAGTGGCGGCGGGCTTCCAAACGTGGATCAAGGCGAACGAAGCGGGCTACGAAAATTCGTTCGACGAGGAAGCGGTGCAGATACAGGACGAAAACGGCGGGGACGTCACCGAAAATTACATTCTCCGTTGGGCGTGGGGGACGGTCGTCATCCTGCGGCGGCACGTGACCGTCACTTCGGGCACCCAAAGCCGGGTGTACGACGGGCACGCGCACAGCCTGAACACGTATTCTGCGGAAGAGACCAACGGGGACAGAGGGCTCGCCGCGGGGCATATTTTCAGGGCGACCGCCGTTGCGCCCTCCTTTACCAACGTGAAAGATACGGGCGAGAACAAACTCGAATATTCCAATGCGTTCATCGGGGTGGACGGCGGCGAGAACTGCATCGAAAATTACGTTGTCGAATACGTCAACGGCACGGTGACCATCACACGCCGTCCCCTGCACGTGACGACGGCCTCCGATACCTTCACCTACGACGGGAAGGAACACAAATACGACGAGAGCACGCTGATCTATGCCGACGAGGGGCCCGACGCAGGGCGCGCCGAGGGGCAGACGGTGGTATTTGACGGCGGCGCGTACGCCTTCACGGCGGCAAATGAGGCGGGGCACACGAACGCCCCCGTCATCCGCGTCGTCGCGGACGGCGAAAATGTGACGGAGAACTACGATGTGACGGTCGTAAACGGCAAAATTGTCATCCTCCGCCGCGCCCTCACCGTGAGGACGGCGGGCGACGAGTTCACCTACGACGGCAAGGATCATCCTTATCACGATATCGAGGCCGTTGCCGCGACTTCGGACATCGACGGGCTCGCGGAGAGACAGGAGATCGAGCGCACGGATACTAAAACGTGGCGTAACGCGGGCGAATACACCAACGAGCCCACCTACGATATTTGGGATGCGGAGGGCAACTCCGCCAAGAGCAACTATAAGATCACCGCGGACTACGGCACCGTCCGCATCAAGGTGCGCCCGCTGCATCTTTTGACGCAGACCGACCGCTTCGTCTACGACGGCAAGTGGCATGAATACGGCTTGGATACGGTGAAGGTGACCGATCCCGAAGAGGACGGGAACGCGGGCTGTGCGGAGGGGCAGACGCTCGGCATCGTGGAGGGCGCCGAAAGCCTCTACCGCTTCATCGGCGCACGCGAGGAGGCCTATACCAACCGACCCGTCGTGCACGTGTTCGACGGGGAGGAGGATGTCTCGGCCAACTACGACATCGTCTACGACTACGGGACGGTCACCATCGACTTCCGCCCCCTGCACGTGACGACGGGCACGCAGAGTTTCGTCTATGACGATACGCCGCATGACTGCAAAGAATACACCATCACCGACACCGAGGAGGATACGGGGCTCGCGGACGGCCAGACGTTCACCGTCATCTCGGGGACGGCGCTCACCGATGTGGACGAGAAGGAGAACATTCTCACCTACCACATCACCGATGAGAACAGCGACGAGGTGACAGGCAACTACAAGATCTTCGAGACGTACGGCACGATCTCGGTGACCAAGCGGCACGTGAAGGTGCGCACGGGGTCTGCGAGCCTCGTGTACGACGGCAAGCCGCACGCCGTGGACGCCTCCGTTTTTGATACATGGGGTGAAGAATGGGGCGAAGAGGGGGATCCCTATTACGACCTTGCGGCGGGGCACGAACCCGTGTTCGTCTATCCCCAATTCACCGACGCCTCCTTTGAAGAGGCGGGCGGCAAGTACATCAACGAACCCACGAGGTTTTCGCTCGTCCGCGGGAACGGCTCGCAGGTGGATTTCGAAAAAAATTATATCATCGATTGGGAATACGGCACGCTGGAGATCGAACGGCGCAACGTGACGCTTCAAACGGATTCGGGCGAGTTCGTCTATGACGCAACGCCGCACCGCGTGGAGCGCTTCTTCCAGCTCGGGACTGCGGGCGGCCCCGTATATGACCTCGCCGAGGGGCACACGCTCTCCGCCGTCTATCCCGAGCGCACCGTGGTGGGCACGACGGATAACATCTTCGGGGAAGTCGCCATTTTCGATGCGGGCAGCAACGAGGTCACGCGCAACTACGTCATCACGTGGGAGGAATGCGGCAAGGTGACCGTAACAAAGCGCCCCGTAACGCTCACGTCGGACGGCGGCGAACACATCTACGACGACGAGGATTTCTCCATCCCCACCTATACTGTGGAGGCGTTCAACGCGGAGACCGATCGGGGGCTCGTCATCGGGCACGAATTTTCGGCGGATGTGACTGCGCCCATTCTGCACGACGTAGAGACGAGGCTCAACGAGTTGGAATACGACAACATCAAGGTCATAGCGGGCAGCGAGGAAGTCACCGAAAACTACGAATTTGAAAGATCCGCCACCGTGTTTGCAGTCCTTCCCCGCCCCGTCGCCATTCAGACGGGCTCGGGCGGATTCGTGTACGACGGCAACCCGCACAGCGTGAATACATACACGGTGGAGGAGTTCAACGGAATAGACGAGCGTGGCATTCTCGCGGAGAAGGGGCACCTGTTCTCCGCGGATGAGGTCACGGACACGCCCACCGTCAGCACGGTGACGGAGGGCGCCGTCGGCAACAGCTTCTATCTGAACAACATCAAGGTCACGGCGGGGGAGAAGGACGTCACGGGCAACTACGCCTTCGAATATGCGGATTGGGGCGTGCTGCGCATCACGCCGCGCCCCATCACCGTCACCCTCGGCGGCGGAGAGGCGGTGTACAACGGCAAGCCGCAGACGTGCGAAAACTTCGAGACCGACAAGGCCGCCGATTATGTCAACGGCGACGACAGGGAGCGCGGGCTCTTGGAGGGGCACACCGTGCGACCCGTCTTCGCCGCCTACCTCGATGCGGGGAGCTATCCCAACAAGCTCATCGGCGAAACGAGCATCGTGGACGCCTTGGGGCGGGAGGTCAGCGGCAACTACACCGTCATTGTCGCCGATGGCGATGCGCAGTTCGTCATCACCCGCCGCCCCGTCACCGTCAGCGACCTTGTCGGCGGCACCTTTGTGTACGACGGCCTGCCCCATTCCTCGGACAACTTCACCTGCGAAGAGGAGGGCGAGGACAGGGGGCTTCTCACCTCTCTCGGGCACACATTCCTCGGCGCTATGGGCATCGAGGTGACAAACGTCACGGATATCATGGAGGACGGCGTCTATACGGCGATCGGGACGGCGCCGAATGGCATCAGGCAGAGCGGGGGCGAATACATGGTGACATTTTGGGACGGAACCGAGAGCGACGTCACGTCCAACTACCGGGTGGAGCTCGGCGAAATGGCGCCCCTCCGCGTAAAGCCGCGCATCGCGGTGCACGTCTACACCTACTCCAAGTGGTACGACGGCACGCCGCTCTTCTACGATGCGTCGCAGGAAAATTACTTCATCGAAGCGCTGCCCCCCGATGTGGAGGAGGCGTGGGTCAGGGTCACGCTGGGCGGCAGTATCACGGATATCGGCGCCGTCACGTTGGAGGAAGTCGGTCTGTTGAGCGAATGCAGCGTTTGGGAAGGCGGCACCGACCGCACGGCGGAGAACGGCTTTGAGTTCCGCGGCCCCGCCCTTCCGCTTCAGGTGACGCAGCGCCCGCTTCGCATCCACGTCACCGATCTCGCCGTGGAGTACACGGGCACGGCGTACACCTTTGTGGGGGACGAGAACGCCTATTGGTTCACCTTCGGCGGCCTGCTCGAAGGGCACAGGCTCACCTGCAATGTCTCCGGCACACTGGATCCCGAACAGTTCTCCGCGCCCATCACGCTCTCGGGTATCAGGATCGTGGACGGGGCGGGGCGCGATGTGACGGAGGTCTACGATTGGAGCGTCACGGAGGGGACGCTCAGCTGGGCGAGGGACGACCCGCAGCCGGAAGCGCCCGAGACGGGCGAGACCGTAGCCGACATCAAGCGGCGCCCGGCAGAATAAACGGGAGGGGACGTTGCCTTGCGGCGCCCCCTTGTTTTATGCGCTCCCGCGTTTTAAGGCGGGGTTTCCTTTTTATGACGTAGCCTTGTTTTTCTATAATGGGGGTGCCTTTTTTGACGGAAGGGAATTTTATTTTCCCTCATATTCCCCCGCCGCCCGTCCGCTTTGCGGACGGGCGGCGGGGGAATATATCTTCGGAAGGCACGGGCGTTTGACGGGGCAAGTTTTGCGGTATAATAGAGATGAACAAAATCGCCTTCGGAGGTGATAGTATGGATGCAAACAAATTCACACAAAAATCGGTTCAGGCCATTCAGACCGCACAGAATACCGCCATGGAATACGGCAATGCCGAACTTTCCACATTGCACCTCGCCCACGCCCTTTTGGAGCGCGACGGGCTCGTCTGCCGCATTCTGCTCCGCGCGGGGGCGGACGCGGAAGGGCTCGCCCGCGCCGTGAAGGATGAGATAGAAAAACTGCCCCGCGTCTCGGGCGCAGCGGGCAACGTGTACGCGACGCCCGCCTTCTCCCGCACGCTCACGGAGGCGGAAAAGCTCGCAAACGGCATGAAGGACGCCTACATCTCGGTGGAGCACCTCTTTCTGTGCCTCTTCGACAACGCCGAGCGGGCTCTTTCCGCGCTCTTTTCGCGTTTCGGGCTCACCAAGGACAAATTTTTGCAGGGCATGAAGGAAGTCCGCGGCAACCAGAACGTGACGAGCGACAACCCCGAAGATAGCTACGAAGCGCTCGAAAAGTACGGCACCGACCTCACCAAGCGGGCGCGCGAGCACAAGCTGGAGCCCGTCATCGGGCGGGATGAGGAAATAAGAAACGTCATCCGCATTCTCTCCCGCAAGACCAAGAACAACCCCGTGCTCATCGGCGAGCCCGGCGTCGGCAAGACGGCCATTGCCGAAGGGCTGGCGCGGCGCATCGTCTCGGGCGACGTGCCCGAGGGCTTGAAGGGGAGAACGCTCTTCGCCCTCGATATGGGCGCGCTCATCGCGGGCGCAAAGTACCGCGGCGAGTTCGAGGAACGCTTGAAGGCCGTGCTCGCCGAGGTCACCAAGTCGGAGGGGCGCATTCTGCTCTTCATCGATGAACTGCACACCGTCGTCGGCGCGGGCAAGACGGAGGGCGCCATGGACGCGGGCAATTTGTTGAAGCCGCTCCTCGCTCGCGGCGAACTGCACTGCATCGGCGCGACCACCCTCGACGAATACCGCAAATACATCGAAAAGGACGCCGCCTTGGAGCGCCGCTTCCA
>CANRFK010000171.1 GCA_947629875.1 uncultured Clostridia bacterium | reverse complement strand
TACTTTGTCTACCTCATCGGCTTTAGCCTCCTTAGAACCACGCGACTATCGCGTGGTTTTCTTTTAACAAAAAAGCCGTGCACAAGCACGGCCTTTTTTCAATTCCGTTATACGAGTTCGATGATGGCCTTGTCGGCGCCGTCGCCGCGGCGCTCGCCGAGATAGTAAATTCTCGTGTAGCCGCCGCCTTGGCCGAGCTCTTCCTTGCGCTGTGCGTACTTGGGCGCAATCTCGTTGAACAGCTTCTCCATGAGGGGATGCTGGATGGCGGTGCGCTTCTTGTAGGCGCTCTTGCTCTCGTTGAACTCTTTGATCTCCTGAAGGTCGTACGTCTTTGCCATGATGGCGCGGCGGGCGGCGAGCTTCTTGGGGCCGTCCTTATAGGCGGTCGTCTTGATCTCTTTGCCCTTCTTGTCCTTGGCGACGGCCTGATACTCCACCACGTCGTCGTAGGTGTTCACTGCCTTGGTGATGAGCTTTTCGACGTAAGAGCGGAGCTCCTTGGCGCGCGCCGCGGTCGTCTCGATCTTGCCGTACCAGAGAAGTTGGGAAGCCTGGTTTCTGAGTATTGCGAGCCTCTGCTCGGTGGTTCTGCCTAATTTGCCCGGCATTGTTTAATCCTCCTTTTTTTCAAGCGAAAGACCGTACTGTTCGAGCTTCTGCATGACTTCGTCGAGCGACTTCTTGCCGAGGTTTCTCACCTTCAGCATTTCGTCCTCCGTCTTGCGGATGAGGTCTTCCACGGTGTGAATGTTGGCTCTCTTCAAGCAGTTGTAGGAACGGACGGAGAAGTCCATATCCTCGATCTTCATGGAGAGAATCTGCTGTTGTTTATCGTCGTCCGTCTTGACAAGGATATCCATATCCTTGATGGTATCGGACAGGTTGACGAAGAGACCGGTGTGATCCTGCATGATCTTCGCGGCGAGGGAGATGATCTCCTTGCCCGAAAACGTGCCGTCCGTCCACACTTCGATGGTGAGGCGGTCGTAGTCGATATTCTGTCCGACGCGGGCGGGCTCCACGGTGTAGTTCACCTTCTGCACGGGCGTGTAGATGGAGTCGATGGGGATATAATCTATTTCGGGCTGCTTGTTGTCCTTGGCGGGGTGATACCCTCTGCCGCGCCCGATGGTGATCTCCATATCGATCTTTCCGCCCTCGTCCACCGTGCAGATGTACTGATCGGAGTTGATGATCTCCACTTCCGCATCCTGCGAGATGTCCGCCGCGGTGATGACGGCGGGACCCTCTTTCACGAGACGGAGCTTTTTCACGTAGTCCTTATCGGTCACTTTCGTCTTGATGGCGAGAAGTTTGAGGTTCAGAATGATCTCCGTGACGTCCTCTTTTACCCCGGGAATGGCGGAAAACTCGTGCTTGACGCTTCCGTCCATAAAGCGGATGCCCTGCGCCGCCGCGCCGGGGAGCGCGGACAGCAAAATTCTTCTCAAACAGTTGCCTATCGTAAGACCGAAACCCTTTTCGAGCGGCTCGACGACGACTTTCGCATAACTTTTCGCCTCGTTTTCCGTGACCTCGATCTTGGGCATATCCATTTCGATCATATCGCTACCTCCCGAATTCCGATTACTTGGAGTACAACTCGACGATCATGTGCTCGGCGATCTGGCTGTCGATATCCTCGCGGGTAGGAAGGGCAAGCACCTTGCCTTCCAGCTTCTCGGGATCGAACTCCAACCACTTGGGCATATTGGCGACCTTCATCGCCTTGATCTGCTCAAAGAATTTGTTGTTCTTTCTGTTCTCTTTCACGGCGATGACGTCGCCCGCCTTCACGCTGTACGAGGGAACGTTGACCGTTCTGCCGTTGACGGTGAAGTGCGCATGGTTGACGAGCTGGCGCGCCTGTGTGCGGGAAGCCCCGATGCCCATGCGGAAGATGACGTTATCGAGCCTTCTCTCCAAGAGTTGGAGCATATTCTCGCCCGTGACGCCCTTCATGCGCTCCGCCACCTCATAGTAGTGGTGGAACTGCCCTTCCTGCACGCCGTAGATGCGCTTGGTCTTCTGCTTTTCGCGGAGCTGCTGCCCGTACTCGGACACCTTCTTTCTCCCCGCGCCGTGCTGCCCGGGAGGAAGCGGCCTCTTGTTGAAGGGGCACTTTTCCATGTAGCATTTTTCGCCTTTCAGAAAGAGCTTCGCGCCCTCTCTTCTGCAAAGTTTGCATTTTGCGTCTCTGTAAACTGCCATTTGCTTCTCTCCTTATACTCTTCTGCGCTTGGGCGGACGGCACCCGTTATGGGGAATGGGCGAAACGTCGGAAATGAGCGTGACTTCGAGATCGCAGTTTGCAAGCGCGCGGATGGCGCTCTCCCTGCCCGCGCCGGGACCCTTCACATAGACCTCGACGTAGCGGAGCCCGTGCTCCTTGGCGGCCTTGGCGGCCGTCTCCGTTGCCATCTGCGCCGCGAACGGCGTGCCCTTTCTCGAACCCTTGAACCCGAGAGACCCTGCGCTCGACCACGAGATGGCGTTGCCGCCCATATCCGTGATGGTGACGAGCGTATTGTTGAAGGTGGATTGGATATGGACTTGTCCTCTGTCTACTTTCTTGATCTCTCTGCGCTTGCGGGAGACCGTCTTTTTCTGTGCAGCCATGTCCTATCCTCCTTACTTCTTCTTGTTCGCAACGGTGCGGCGCGGGCCCTTGCGGGTGCGCGCGTTGCGCTTGGTGCTCTGCCCGCGGACGGGGAGCCCCTTTCTGTGGCGGATGCCGCGATAGCAACCGATCTCCATCAGCCTCTTGATGTTGAGGCTGACCTGACCGCGGAGTTCGCCCTCCACCGTGTAGTTGTGGTCGATGTATTCTCTCAATTTGGAAACGTCGTTCTCGTCGAGATCCTTCACGCGCGTGTCGGGATCGATGCCCGTCGCGGCGAGAATCTTCTTGGACGTCGTAAGACCGATTCCGTAGATGTAGGTGAGGCCGATCTCGATTCTCTTCTCTCTCGGCAGATCCACACCGGCAATACGTGCCATGTACTTTGTAACCTCCGTTTTGGATGATATTTTTGGATTTTCTCTATTTTCACGGGCGGGGCGGAAAACAGTGGAAAATATTTTCCTGCCGCACCCCTATTTTTTTCAACCGTTTGGCTTTTGTTTTGACGGGCGGGGCGGAAAACGGAATTTCCTGCCGCATTCCCGTCTTTTTCGGGGCAAAAGACGCAAAGCAAGCCGATTTCCCGCACGGATCCGTGCGGAAATTCAGCTTAAATTTTGCCTATTTTGGGGCTTTTTTCCAAAAGCCGCAGGGTATATATTACCATACCCGAACGCGTTTGTCAACTGTTTTTA
>CANRFK010000170.1 GCA_947629875.1 uncultured Clostridia bacterium | reverse complement strand
GTGAGTGAGCGCATCGGAAGGCGCGAACGGTGACCGAGGGCGGGTTTCTACCCGTCCGAGACAGCTCCCGCGTAGCGAGGGATAGGGGTTCTCACTTCTCGCCACACAAATATGTCATTTCGACCAAGCGAAGCGCGTGGAGAAATCTCACCTTACTTGCCCTCCCCCTGCGTCATTCTGCCCCGCCCGCTCGTCGGCGCAGGGCGAACCTCGCAAGCGTCCGCTTACGGCAAACGCTTTGCTTTCACGCCTGCGCCTCCTCTTCCCGAAAAATCTTTCTGCGAAATCTTTTTCGGGAGCCTTGTTTGTCTACTAAGCGCGGCACGGGCGCGTAGCGCGAAGTAGCGGGCGTAGCGGCGCACTATAATTGTCATGTCGAGCGTAGTCGAGACATCTCTACCTTATATCCCTCAACAGGCAATCCCATGAACATCCAAACATTATCCCAAAAATTCGGCGTCAATGTAGAGACCGAGGAAAGCGGCTTCCCCACCTTTGTCCAAAGGGTGAAGGGCAAGCGCGTCCTCGTCCTCACCGACGCAAAAACCCACCCCATGTCGCAAAAAATCGTCTCGCTCATTCAAAAAGCGGGCGAAGCCGTGGAGTTTTCCTACCCCGAAGAGGAGCCCATCGCCGACGAAAAGACGGTGAACGCCGCCCTCGCCGCGGCAACAGATTGCGACTATCTTCTCGCGGTGGGCGCGGGCACCCTCAACGATATTTGTAAGCGCGCCGGCTACCTTCTCCACAAGCCGTGCGGCGTCTTTGCAACCGCTCCCTCGATGGACGGCTTCACCTCGGGCGTCACGCCCCTCATCGAGGGCGGCTTCAAAATTACGCGCGAGGCGCAAGTCGTGAGCGACGTCCTCCTCGACTATTCTATCCTCGCCGCCGCGCCCCGCATGATGATCGGCGCGGGCGTGGGGGATATCCTCGCCAAGTACTGCTGCCTCACCGATTGGCGCATCTCGTCCTATCTCACGGGCGAGGAGTACAACGAAGCGGCCGCAAATCTCATGTATGAGACCGTGGAAGCGTGCGCCGAGAGCGTTCCCGCCCTCACCCGCGGCGAAGAAGGGGGCGTCCAAAAGCTCATGGAGGCGCTCCTCATCTCGGGCTACGCCATGGTCGTCGCGGGCAATTCCCGCCCCGCCTCGGGCGCGGAGCACCACATCTCGCACTTCCTCGAAATGGATTTCTTAAAGCGCGGCGAAAAGATCCCCCTCCACGGCGTCAAGGTGGGGCTCGGCACCCTCGTCTCGCTCTATCTCTACCACACATTGCCGTCCCGCCCCGCCTTCGATGGGTGCGAGAAGGTCTACGCCGAGGCGCAAAAACTTCCCTCCGTCGAATGGGCGGAAAATATCCTTGCATCCCTCGGCTGTCCCACAAAATTCTCCGAGCTCCGTATCCCCCGCGAAACGATCCGCCGCATGTTTTTCGAGGCGTACAAGATCCGCGACCGCTTCACCATTCTCACCCTGTACTGTCAAAAGGGCTTCATGGCGGATACGGCCGAAGAGCTCCTTGCGAGGTTCTACTGATGCGCGCGGGCGTTTCCACGGCGACGTTCTTTCTTCGCCTCAACAATGAAGATAGCGTCCCTCTCCTTTCAGAGTGGGGCGTTAAGGAGGCCGAGGTCTTTCTGACCTCTTTCTCGGAGTACGCGCCCGCCTTTGCCAAGCAGCTTGCGGCGAAGAAGGGCGCCCTCCACGTGCATTCCGTGCACGTTCTCAACACGCAGTTCGAGCCCCAGCTCTACGCCGCCCACCCGCGCGTCAAATCAGACGCCTACTATTTCTTGGAACAGGCCATGCGCTCCGCCCAAATTTTGGGTGCCAAGTACTACACCTTCCACGGCGTCGCCCGCTTGAAGCGCACCTTCCATGAGGATATCCCCCGCATCGCCCGCCAGACGGAGGAAATTTCCGCCTTCTGCAAAAAATTCGGCGTCACGCTCGCCTATGAAAACGTCGAATGGGCGTTCTACAACCGCCCCGGCGTCTTCCGCGAACTCAAAGCGGCGTGCCCGTCTCTTGCGGGCGTTCTCGATGTCAAGCAGGCCCGCATCTCGGGCTACGACTGGCGCCAATATCTCGAAGAGATGGGCGCCGACCTCTCCCACGTCCACGTCAGCGACCTCGATGAAAACGGCAAACTCTGCCTCCCCGGGCAGGGGATCTTTGATTTCGACGAACTCTTCGCCCGCCTCCAAGATGTCGGCTTCAACGGCGCAGTGCTCATCGAAAATTACGGCGGCGACTACCGTGACCTCGGCGAAGTCAAGAGAGCCTACGAGTTCATTGCGGAAAAAGCGGAAAAATACGCCGCAAAAAAATAAAAAACCGCCGCAAAAAAATTGACAACCGCGCCGCCGTTTGCTATAATATGGAAGTTAGTAAGTGCTGCGGCGAAGGAGGGTAGAGGATATGTCCACGATCAGAGTCGGAGAGAACGAAAACTTGGAGAGCGCGCTTCGCCGCTTCAAGAGAAAGTGCTCGCGCGACGGCATCATCGGAGACCTTCGCAAGAAGGAATTTTACGAGAAGCCTTCCGTGAAGAAGCGCAAGAAGGCAGAGGCCGCGCGGAAGAGAAGCAGAAACTGAGGAAAAAACCGTAACGAAACGTTACGGATTTTTTTTGCGAAAAATGTCACATACCGTCGTATCGGAGGGAATCATGGAGAGGACGCTCAAAACGCTTGCAAAAGAGGCCAAACAGCGCATGAAGAAGGGGTTTTGGAAGCAATGCGAGGAAGAACTTCAGAGCGAGCGCACCCACGCGCGCGAGCAGGGCATCAACGAGAGCAAGATGGAGCGCTACTTTCAGGAGAAGGTGGA
>CANRFK010000169.1 GCA_947629875.1 uncultured Clostridia bacterium | reverse complement strand
CCGGGTTTCGACGCCATCAGACGGTCATGAGCTCCTTTTCCTTGGCGGCGACGATCTTATCGATCTCCTCCACGCTCTTTTTGACGGCGTCCTCCACGTCGATCTCGCAGTTCTTGTTCTCGTCCTCCGAGATCTCCTTGTTGTTTTTGAGTTTTTTGAGGGTCTCCATCGCCTCGCGCCGATTGTTGCGCACGGCGACTTTTGCCTCTTCGCCCATGCGCCTCACCTGCTTTACGAGGTCGCGGCGCCTCTCCTCGGTGAGTTCGGGGAACACGAGGCGGATGACGTTGCCGTCGTTCGTGGGGTTGATGCCGATGTTGGAGGCGAGGATGGCCTTCTCGATGGCTTTGAGAAGCGACTTATCCCACGGGCTGATGACGAGGCACCGCGCGTCCGCCGCCGAGATGTTCCCGAGCTGGATGAGCGGGCTCATGCCGCCGTACGCCTCCACCTGAATTTTATCGAGCACGTGCGGGTTGGCGCGCCCCGCGCGGATGGCGGCAAAGTCATCTTTGAGGACGTTCACCGTCTTTTCGAGTTTGTCGTCGAGCACCAAAAACAGTTCTTCCACCTTTTCGTTCTCTATCATATTTATTCCTCCCTATCTTCTTGCTTTTTCGCTTGCTTTTTGGTTTTGATTTTGGATTTGGTTATTTGGGTTTCGGGTGATTGATTTTTTGATTTGATTTGGGGTCGGTTTTTGATTTTTTTATCCGTTGGAGATGAGCGTGCCCATCTGTTCGCCGCACACGGCGCGAAGGATGGAATCTTTTTCGCCGAGGGCGAAGGCGAGAACGGGGATGTTGTTCTCCATGCACATCGTCGCCGCCGTCGCATCCATGGCTTTGAGCCCTTTATTGACGATATCGCCGAAATTCAGCCTGTCGTACTTCTTCGCGTTGGGATTTTTGGTGGGGTCGCTATCGTAGATGCCGTCCACATTCTTCGCCATGAGGAGAACGTCGGCGTCTATTTCGCACGCCCGCTGTGCCGCCGCCGTATCGGTGGAGCAATAGGGATTGCCCGTGCCGCACGCCATGATGACGATGCGCCCCTTCTCGAAGTGGTGGAGCGCCTTGCGCAAAACGTAGGGCTCGGCAACCGAGATCATGTTGAGCGCCGTCTGCACGCGCGTGGGGATGCCCTTTTTCTCGATGGCGTCCATCATGGCGAGGGAGTTCATCACCGTGGCGAGCATGCCCATCTGATCGGCGACGGTGCGATCCATGTTGGTGCCCTGCCGCCCGCGCCAGAAGTTCCCGCCGCCGATGACGAGCGCGATATCCACGCCCATCGCATGCACCTTGACGAGCTGGTCGACGACCATGGAGACGACGCCCTCGTTGAGCCCGAACTTTTGCGGCCCGGCGAGCGCTTCCCCCGAGAGTTTGAGTACGATACGCTTGTACTTCGGTTCCATAATTTTCCTCTCCGCGGATTTTTTTCAGTATACCACATACGCGGGAAAAAAGCAAGGACTTCCGGAAACCTCGCGCAAATTTTCACGCCGATGCGGGATTCGCTTGGGGTAAATATTGGTTTTTTACCTTTTCCTCTCCCCCCGCGCGCGCAGTTCTCCCCCTACGGGGGAGAACTGCGCGCGCGGGGGGAGAGGAATTTTTTCTTGCGCGGCGCCGCTGTGTGAGGTGTGCGGGTGAAAATTTTGTTGGAAATTTTTGCGGGTTTTCATACTTTGATTGTAACATGGAAGCGTTGCGTTTCGGGCGATGTATGACAAGGTTTTTTGAAAAAATTTTTGAAGAACCCCTTCCGTCACCTGCGGTGACACCTGTCTCACGCGGGTGGAACCCCGCGTTCGGTCGCCGTTCGCGCCTACCAATGCGCTCACTCACCGCAGAACGCCTCGCACAGCCCACAGGGCTGGTGCTCATGGTGCGTTCCGCGACCCAATAGGGGGGGCAAGATACGCTCGTTTGCGCCCCGCGGCAAAGCCGCGGGGAGGGGGATAAAATAAGGTGAGATTTCTCGACTACGCTCGAAATGACATATGTATAAGGCGGGGCGGTATGAGGAGACCTCCCCACCACCGCCTACGGCGGAGCCTCCCCTCCAAAGGAGGGTAGGCCTTGCGGGGCGGTATGGGGAAACCCCTATCCCCCGCTACGCGGGTACTTCTGCACAAGGCACGCCTACGGTGCCCCAAGAGGAGGGAAGCAAGATACACTCGTTTGCGCCCCGCGGCAAAGCCGCGGGGCGCAAACTCGGTATGAGGAGCGGGGTTATTTTTCGCGGACGTGCGTGGCGTTGAGTTCCTGCATGCGGGCGAGGAAGGAAACGGGCGTTTCGCGCTTTTTGAGCGTTTCGGTGAACTTCGACGTGACGAGGGCGTAGATGCAGAAGATGGGCACCGCGCCAAGGTTGGTTTCCAATAGAGAATTGACGACAAGGGTGGTGATTTTTTGACCCCAGTCGGCGATTTCCGCGCTCCGTATTCCGCCGAGAAGCAACGAAAATTCCCACGCAAACTGCACCAAAATGCCGATCGCAAGCATCCACAGGAGCGGGAAACGCTTGGTTCTATCCCTTTGGAACAGGTTGTACACGAGCGCCGCTCCGTAGCCGACAACGAGGATGAGCGCCATGTATCCGTGGTACGCACCCGTCGTGCGCTGGATCTTGATGGGCGTGAGGTTTTGCCCGAAGGTGTTTGCGAGCATGGGCGCGCAGATCCACCACACGACGATGAGGAGCGACCATTCGAGAAGGTGCCTGTCCTTGGCGTACCACAGCCAGATCCAAACGAAGTTGGTGATGCCGTAGCTCATGCTCATCCAGAGGAGCACCCAGAAGAGGTTGCCGCCCTCGATGGAGCGCGAGTGCGTGGCGAGGTGGAAGATGCCGTAATCGACGATCATGTAGAGGACGCCGCCCGCCAATCCCCACAGGAGGGTGAGGTATTTCTTCTTGACGATGAGAAGGACGCACAGGGCGACGAGAAAGGCGATATCAAGGTAGATGTACAGCGGGTTGAAGACGCGCTGCGCGATGATCTCGGTTGCGAGTAAGTGTGATTGCATGGGGTTTCTCCTTTTTTTTGGGGGGGGGTAAGGGCGCCCCCTGTGTCCCCCTCCCCGCGGCAAAACCGCGGGGAGGGGGATAAAATAAGGTGAGATTTCTCGACTACGCTCGAAATGACATATTTATAGCGCGAGGGGGTATGAGGAGACCTCCCCACCGCCGCCTACGGCGGAGCTTCCCCTCAAGGGGAAGCCACGCGCCCCACTCCCTGTGTCCCACATTGCGGAGGAAGGCTCCCGAGAGGGGGCGGGGGATAAAATAAGGTGAGATTTCTCGACTACGCTCGAAATGACATATTTATATGGTGAGGGGGGGAATATAAGGGCGCCCCACCCCCGCCCCTACGGGGCACCCCCTCCCGAGAGGGGGCAAGATACACTCCCTGCGGTCGGTATGAGGAAACCCCTTCCGTCACCTACGGTGACACCTCCCCCAATTGGGGGAGGCAAGGCAAAGTGTGAAAAAAGAGCCGAGGACGGCTCTTTTTTGACAGCGTTTGTTGCTTTTTCATCGCTTTGGCGCAGCCGCGGCGATTTCCGCAAAAAGGCGCAACGCCCTTTTCAGAGCCGCTGCTTAACTTTACTTTTTCATCGCTTCGACTTGCTTGGCGACTTCTTCCGAGAGGTCCTCCGCCTGCTTCTCGATGCCCTGTCCCATGACGAAGAACACGAAGCGCTTGACGGCGTCCTTGGCGCCCTCTTTTGCGAGGAGCTGGGAGATGGTCACCTTGTCATCCTTGACGAACTTCTGTTCCATGAGGCAGTTCTCCTCATAGAACTTGCCGATCTTGCCCATGACGATCCTTTCTGCGATCGCCTCGGGCTTGCCCTCGTTGACGACCTCCTGCTTCATGATCGCCTTCTCCTTCTCGATGGTCTCCGCGGGGACCTCCGCCTTGGTGAGGTAGGCGGGTTTGGAGAATGCGGTGTGCAGGGCGACTTCATGCGCGACGGCCTTCGCCTCGGCCGTGGGGGCGCAGCCGAAGTCGAGCATGACGCCCATCGTGCCGCCCATGTGGATATACGTCTCGATGAAGCCCTCCGTTTCGTACACGGCAAAGCGGCGCACGGAGACTTTCTCCCCGATGACGCCCGTCTGCTCCTGCACGAAGGTCTCCACCGTTCTGCCCTCGTAGTCGGTTGCGAGCAATTCCTCCACCGTTGCGGGCTTTTTCGCCGCGATCTGCTTGGCGATGATCTCGGCGACTTCGTGGAATTTCTCGCCCTTGGCGACAAAGTCGCTCTCGCAGTTGACTTCGACGAGCACGCCGATGTTGCCCTCGGTGTAGGCGTACACGACACCCTCCGCCGCTACCTTGGAGGCGCGCTTGGCCGCCTTGGCGATGCCGCGCTCGCGGAGGAGTTCCCCCGCCTTTTCGAAATCGCCCTCGGCGTCCGTCAATGCCTTCTTGCAATCCATCATGCCCGCGCCTGTTGCTTCGCGGAGCCTCATAACATCCTTTGCGGTAAATTCAGCCATTGTTTTTTTCTCCTTGATTATTTCATGTACGGGATTTTTTTCTGCTCTCGCGGGGATAAGGTGCCCCACCCCCCTACCCCCCTCCCGAGAGGGGGCAAGATACACTCCTACCCCCCCTCCCGAGAGGGGGCAAGATACACTCGCTGCCGACCTCCCGTGGAGCCTTCCTTGGGGCTTTCGGAAAAGGCGACCGCATGATTTGTGGAGCCTTTTTCCGAATGGGGGCAAGATACACTCGGCTCCTATGGAGCCTCGGTATGAGGGTCGGAGTACGTTTGACGCGAGGGCTTTATTCTGCTGCGGGGGCTTCTGCCGCGACGACTTCCTCGATATCCGCGGGAGCCTCGGTTTCTGCGGCCGCCTCTTCCGCTTCTTCCGTCTCGGGAACGGGCGTCACGCCCTCCGTCGCCTCGATGACTGCGTTCGCAATGACCGAGGAGATGAGTTTGATGGCGCGGATGGCGTCGTCGTTGCCGGGGATGACATAGTCCACAAGGTCGGGATCGCAGTTGGTATCGGTGATGGCGACGATGGGAATGTGAAGTTTACGCGCCTCCGCGACGGCGATATCCTCGCTGTGGGGATCGACGACGAACATCACCCCGGGAAGGGTGCGCATCGTCTTGATGCCGCCGAGGTTGGTCTGCAATTTTTCCATCTCCTTCTTGAGCCCCAAAACTTCCTTCTTGGGGAGAAGGTCGAACTCGCCGCTCACTTCCATGCGCTCGAGCTTTTCGAGATAGTCGATGCGGGA
>CANRFK010000168.1 GCA_947629875.1 uncultured Clostridia bacterium | reverse complement strand
TGGCTGGGGTAGCTGGATTCGAACCAACGAATGACGGAGTCAGAGTCCGTTGCCTTACCGCTTGGCGACACCCCAATATTTCGTTTCCTCACACATTGTAGCAAAAGCGCAAAAAATTATCAAGCGTTTTTTATGGAGATTTTCAAAAAAATTTTTGCGGCCGCGGAATGCCCTCGGCCTGTTTTTTCTCTTGCCCACCCCTTGGAGGGGCGGGTGTCACCGCAGGTGACGGAAGGGGTGTACTCCCATCCCGCTCATCTCTCCCTCATACCGAGCCCGCCGCCCGTCCGCTTTTGCGGGCGGGCGGCAGGCGCCCCGCGCGCACTATTCGTCTACTAAGCGCGGCACGTCCCGCCTGCACTATTTTCGACCAAGGGCGGCACAAGCGGCACAGCCGCGCAGTAGCCGTAGGCGAAGTAGCGGGCATAGCCCGCGAAGTAGCGTATCTTCCCCGAACGAAGTCTGTTCACGCCCCGCCCCGCCGCTTCCACCCGGCCCAACCGCGCTCCCTGCGAAAACTGTTGACAAAAAATTTCACGTATGGTAAAATTTTCAGCGAACAAAGGGGCTTTGCGAATGAAATTCAAGGTCAAGCCGAAAATGAGCGTATGGCGCTATCTCGCCCTCGGGTACCTCACCGTGATCCTGCTCGGCAGCGTTTTGCTTGTTTTGCCGTTTGCTTCGCAGAACGGGGGCACGTCGTACCTCGATGCGCTCTTTACGGCTACGTCGGCGGCATGCGTCACGGGATTGGTGCCCTTCGATACCGCGATCCACTGGTCGGGGTTCGGGCAGGCCGTCATCCTCATCTTAATTCAGCTCGGCGGATTGGGCTTTACGACGTTCGTCTCCGTCATTTTCCTCATGGTGAAGCGCGGCATGGGGCTTTATAGCCGTAGCGTCATGATCCAGTCGGTGGGGGGGAACCGTCTCTCGGGCGTCAAAACGCTCGTGCGGCGCATCCTCATCGGCACATTTTCCATTGAACTTTTGGGCGCGGCGCTTCTCTCCATCCGTTTCATTCCCGATTTCGGCGCGGGGAAGGGCATCTACTATTCGATTTTCCACTCCGTTTCGGCATATTGCAACGCCGGCTTCGACGTCATGGGCGCCGCGTGCGGGGCAAACGCCTCGCTCACCCGCTATGCGGGCGACCCCCTCGTCAGCCTCGTCATCTGCGTGCTCATCATCGTCGGCGGCCTCGGCTTCTGCCTGTGGGGCGACGTGTTCGACTGCAAGGGCAATCCCAAAAAATTCCAGTTCTACACCAAGGTCATTCTGGTCGTCAATACCATCCTGCTCGTCGCATCCACGCTTCTCTTCCTGCTGTTTGAGAGAAACGCCTCCTGCGCAAACTTCGGCTTCGGCAAGAAGCTCCTGTGCTCGTTCTTCGATGCCACCACGGCGCGCACGGCGGGCTTCTCGTCCACCAATCCCACCACGCTGTCCGAAAGCGGGTATTTCCTCACCGTCGTTTTAATGTTCATCGGCGGCAGTTCGGGAAGTACCGCGGGCGGCATCAAAGTTGGCACATTCACCGTCATCGTCGTCGGTATGTGGGCAAGCCTTCGGGGGAAGAAGGATGTCACCCTCGGCCGCCGCCGCATCGATTCCTCGCTCGTCGGGCAGGCGCTCGCCATCTTCATGGCGTACCTCATGCTCGTGCTCGTCTCCACCATGGTGATCTGCGCCGTACAGACGGACCTCACCTTCTCGCAGACGCTCTTTGAAACAGTCTCCGCGCTCGGCACGGTGGGCATCAGCGTGCTTCCCGCCCCGCGCGGCATCGTATGTAAACTCATACTCATCGTGCTGATGTATCTCGGCAGGGTAGGGGTGCTCACGTTTGCCTTTGCCCTGCGCCGCAAGCGCGGCGCCGCCGAGATCCGTCGGCCCATCGAATCGTTCTATATCGGTTAATTCGGAGGTAACAACATGATTTCCGTTCTACTCATCGGCATGGGGAAATTCGGGCGCACGCTCGGAGAAAATTTGCTCGACATGGGCGACGAAGTGATGATCGTCGATAAGAATGAGGACGTCATCAACTCGCTCGCGAGCAAATACACCAACGCGCTCATCGCCAACTGCATGCACGTCGATAATCTCCGCTCCATGGATATCCCGTCCTTCGACGCCTGCGTCGTGGCGATCGGGGAGGACTTCCAGTCCTCGCTCGAAATCACATCCAATCTCAAAGATTTGGGCGCCAAGCGCGTCATCTCGCGCGCAACGACGGAGATCCAGCGCAAGTTCCTCATGCGCGTGGGCGCAGATGAGGTCATCTATCCCGATAAGGATATCGCGGAAAAACTCGCCGTAAGGCTCAATTCGGATAACATCATCAATTTCATCGACCTCGACGCGGAGTATTCCATCTTCGAGATTGCCCTGCCGCGGAAGTGGCGGGAAAAGAAGCTCGTGGATATCAACCCGCGCGGCAAGTACGGCATGAACATTTTAACGGTGAAAAAGACGAGCGGCGAAGTCATCTACACCTTGGATGCCAACTACGTCTTTGAGGAGGGCGACCAGCTCGTCGTCTTCGGCAACACCGCCCGCATCTTGGAGTTCACCAACAAGCAATCGTAACGCTTGCCCCCCTGCGTAAGGGGGAGGGGTAGGGAAGGAGGTACGCTCTCACCCGTAATATTGCCCCCGCCTCCGTGCGGGGGTAACGCGTCATTCCGCCTCCTGCGGGGATTACGCGTCATTCTTCACCCGCCGCCCCCCGCCTCCATAAGAGGCGGGGGGCGGCGGGTGAAGAATCCCGACCAACGAAGTCCGACAAAGCCCCTTCCCCGGGAGCCCCTCTTACTCGCCCCCTCTTGGGAGCCTCCCTTACTCGCCCCCTCCTCGGGAGGGGGGTAGGGGGGTGGGGCGCTTGCCTTCTCCTTTGAGGAGAAGGTGTCCCCGTAGGGGACGGATGAGGTGTACATATTTGCTCCACCTTATTTCAATATGGGGCATTCCGCAGAGGTGGGGGCGCCCTCATACCGTTCCGCACCATAATAATGTCATCCCGAGCGTAGTCGAGGGATCTCCACCTTATTCGGTCATACGCTTGCCGCCCGCCGCGCTTTGCGCGGCGGGCGGCGTCCCGCACGTATATCTCTCTCCCCTCATACGCTCGCCCCTGCGCCGACTAAGGCGGCGCAGGGGCGAGCGTAACTTCCCCGAGCGACCGACCCGCCTTGGCTGCCCCTTTTCCAAAGGGGCAGCTCCGCCGTAGGCGGTGGTGGGGATTGAACCCTCTCCGTCTCGGGGCGGGGTTTCTCTCCCAAGCCCCCCCCCAAAAAAAGCAAACACCCCGCGGCAAAAGCCGCGGGGTGCGGTAAACCGATGTAATAACTTTTATAAGGGGGAAAAGTATTTTTAATTCGATTTACCTCGCTTCCGCCCTTTTTCGACGGAAGTTACCCCTATTATAATCGTATAATGTACGATTGTCAAGCAAAATATCGCACATTATGCGATATTTTTTTCACAAATTTTTTCGGGGGAAAGAAAATGGAACTCAATGAAATCCAGCAGAGGCTGAGGGAGTGCGTCGCAGCGAGCGGCATTCCGCAGAAGGAGATCGCAAAACACATCGGGGTCTCGGCGCAGACGGTCTCCAAATACATGCGGAA
>CANRFK010000167.1 GCA_947629875.1 uncultured Clostridia bacterium | reverse complement strand
CTTCCCCCAACGCAGTCCGCCTTGCCCATGCGCTATCATATTGTCATGTCGACCGAAGTGGAGACATCTCCACCTTATTATGCTTCCCCCAACGCAGTCCGTCGCCTTGCCCCCTCTTGGGAGGGGGGTAGGGGGGTGGGGCTACAACCCTCATACCGAGCCGCGCGCCGTCGCCACAGCGACGGCGCGCGCCGTCCCGCCCGCGCTATTTTCGACCAAGGGCGGCACAAGCGGCACAGCCGCGCAGTAGCGTATCTTTCTCCCAACGTTGCCCTCATCCTCTATCCTTATCCCCTCGCACCCCCCCAAAAAAACAAACAAAAGAGCGCCCCGCAAACAAACCGCGGAGCGCCCTTTTCAAAAGAAAATGAATGGGGGACAAATTTACATGACGACGATATTCTTCTCGATGAACTTCTCTTTGAGGTCGGCGGGGAAGTTGTCGTCGGTGATGAGCACGTCGATATCCTCGAGCCGCGCAAAGGAATAGGGCATGATCTTGCCGATCTTGGAACTGTCGAGCATCATGTACATCTCCTTCGCCTTCTTGCGCGCCATCTTCAAAAGGTCGGCTTCCACCATGGAGCCGCACGAGAACCCGTTCTCGAGCGTAAACGCCGATGCCGAGATGATGGCAAGTTCGAAGTTGGTCGTCTCGAAGTACGCCTTTGCGACGGGCGAAGCGGTGGAGAGGTTGTCCTTCAACACCTGCCCGCCGAGCATGGTGACGTCGATGTTCTTCTTCTGCGCAAGTTCAATGGCAACAGCAAGCCCGTTCGTGAACACGTGGATGTTGATATCGGGCAGCTCCTTTGCAAAGGAGAGCGCCGTCGTGCCGCCGTCCATAAAGAGGGAGCTGTTCTCGGTGATGAGGCTCGCCGCCTTCTGGGCGATCTTGATCTTCTCGTCGGTGTGGATGGCCGTCTTTTTCACGTACGGTTCACCCGAGACCTTCTGCACCTCTTTGACGGACATGGCGCCGCCGCGCACGCGGATGATGCGCCCCTGCTGTTCGAGTTGGAAAAGGTCGCGGCGGAGCGTCATCTGCGATACGTTGGGGAAAAAGTCGTCGAGTTGGTCAAGCGAGAGTTTTCCGCGTTTATCGAGAAGCTCCGCAATTTCTTCAATACGGTCGCGTTTCATGATATACCTCTCCTGATTGTGTCTTTTGCAAAATTCTAACACAAAAAAAGAGTTTTGGCAAGTATTTTCACAAAGGTTTTTCGTGAATTTTCGAAAATTTCGGAAATTTTTGTTATTTTTTATAAATAAGTTCATAAAGTGATACATATTTTCTGTTAAAAATTAACAATCTTCAAATTTCGGGCGTCAAATCGGGGTTTTTGTGAATTTTTGCGCTTTTGTTGCATCCTGTCGGCGTCATCGCTGCGCCGTGTCGACGAGATATGCGATTTTTCAACAAAATCGGGAAAAAATGTGATAAAAACTCTTGACAATATCGATGGGGGGGGGTATAATGAGAAAAATCATATCTATTATCCGAGGGATATGAAAAAAAGAAAAAAAGGAGAATTGTAACTATGTTTTGCAGAAACTGTGGCGCGCAGAACGAAGACGGAACGAAATTCTGCTCCAAGTGCGGCGCCCCCCTTGATGCGCAGCAACAGCAGCCTGTCATCCAGCAGGCGCCCCAGGTCGTGATCCAGCAGACCGCCCAGCCCAAAGAGCCGAGAAACGGCGGTGCCCTTGCTTGCGGCATCATCGGGTTCATCTTTGGCCTCATTGGCGCGTTCGTTTGGCTGATTGCCTTCTCCGCGATGGATACCTGCACGGCGATTGCCGGAGTTCATAGCGATGACATCACGATCCGTCTCGCGGTAGTCGGTATCTTCGGTATCGGCGGCAGTGCAGTTGGTCTTGCCGGTTCTATTCTGGCATTCAAATTCCGTCGTGTTCCCGGCATCGTCTGCTCGGGCATCGGTCTTGCGTCCCAGGTCGCCGTGCTCATCACCGCACTTGTTGATATTCCGTTTATCCCGATGGTCGACATCTATACGGTTATCGGCTTGGTTCTCTTTGCGGTCGCCTTCGGTCTTTCTTTCAAGAAGCCCAGGAAGAACTGAGCGCACAGGATAGAAGCGGGAAAACATGTACCGATCTTTTACCGTAACCGGAGTTACCTTCCATCTCTATTCGATCATGATGGTTTTGGGGGCGTTGGCGTTTCTCGGCATTTTCGCCGGGCTCACGTTCTACCGCCACAGAGGGAACGGTGCGGAAAACGCATTTGCATTAGGAATGCTTGCCATAGCCATGGCGGCGGCTTTGCCCGCCGCCATGGTTTTTGATGCGCTCTTCAAAATAGCGGAAAACGGCGGCAAGTTCATCCTCAAGGGGGCAACGTTCTACGGCGGGGTTCTCTGCGGGCTCGCCCTTTGGCCGCTTCTTCTGCTCTGCTGGCGGAGGCGGAAGGTCGCCCTCTACGAGCGCTTTGCCGATGTCGCCGTGGGCATCCCCTTGGGGCACTGCCTCGGCAGGATCGGGTGTTTCCTCGGCGGTTGCTGTTTCGGCGCCCCCACGTCGGGACCGCTCGGCGTCGTCTTTCCCGAGGGCTCCGCGCCCTACAAATTCTACGGCGGGCCCGTCGCCATTCACCCCACCCAGCTCTATGAGGCGGCGGCGCTCCTCGTCATCTTCGCCATTTTGTTCCTGTTCGGAAAGAAGCACGCCTTCCCCCTGTACTGCATGCTCTACGGCGTCACGCGCTTTGTTATCGAGTGCTTTCGCGCCGACGATCGGGGGGCAATATTCGGGCTTCCGCTCTCCCCGGCGCAGATCATCTCCATTGCGCTCATATTGTTGGGCGAAATTCTGTGGCTCACCTATCTCGTGCGGGAGCGACGAAAACTCCGCACATCGTAACCCCCGTTCCGCGGTTTCTCTGCGGAACTTTTTTTATGGCTTTGAAAATGATTGCCTTTTTCCACACGGAATGGTAAAATACAGCTATGGATACGCAGTATTTGCAGTCGCTCGACGAATATTTTTGCGCCAACTACTCCGATTACGTGCGCCTTGCCGCGCTCGAGGGCTACGTGCGCCCCGAGCTCATCTATATCGAGAAGGACGGGAACATCGCGCGGCGCGATCCCGCCATCCTGCGCCTCTCGGGGCAGAAGAATGCGGCGGAGCTCCTGAAACGCTTCAAGTCCGAGCTCTTGGATACCGAATACACCTTCAACTTTTCCGTACCGTCCTGTTTCGCGCGCCTGCGCGATCTCTCCCGCAAACACACCTTCAAAAAGGTGCTCGCGCCCACGCTGAAAAAGTACCATGAAACGTGGGAGACGGTGGGGGAAAAGCTCAATATCGAGCCCCGCTTTTGGGAGATGATCGCAAAGGGCAAACTGTATCCCGAAAAGGGCACGGTGTTCGCGGTCGCGCTCGTCTGCCGCATGCGCCATGCCGACCTTGTAAACCTTCTCAACACCTGTGGGTTTACGCTCAAAAAGGAGAGCGTGCGCGATGTCGTGGTGAGCTACCTCATCGAGCAGCGGGTGTTCAACGCGGAGATGCGCGATGCCTGCCTTGCGGAGTACCGCATCACCACCATTCCCATCAAAAAATAACGCCGCCCCGCGGCTCATGCCGCATACAATAGAGCAAGGAGAAAATCGTGTTCTTTCGCAAACTCAACAAGGATATCGCCGCGGCCAAGCGCAACGATCCCGCCGCGCGCAACCGCTTTGAAATATGGCTGACATATTCGGGCGTCCGCGCGCTGATCTGGCACCGCCGCGCCGCCGTCCTTTGGAAAATACATTTCAAATTCCTCGCGCGCTGGGCTTCGCAGTGGGCGAAATTCCGCACGGGCATCGAAATTCACCCCGCCGCCAAGATCGCCCCCGGCGTCTTCATCGACCACGGCTCGGGCGTCGTCATCGGCGAGACGGCGGAAGTCGAAGAGGGCGTCGTCATCTATCAGGGCGTCACCTTGGGCGGCACGGGCAAGGAGAAGGGAAAACGCCACCCCACCATCAAAAAGAACGCCGTCATCGCGTGCGGCGCCAAGGTTCTCGGCGGCTTTACGGTGGGCGAGGGCGCCCGCATCGGCGCGGGCGCCGTCGTCTTAAAGGAAGTCCCGCCGTTTGCGACCGTCGTCGGCGTCCCCGGGCGCGTCGTCCGCATCAACGGCGAGAAGCCGCAGGATCTCATCCCCGAGAAGGAGGACCCCATCGTGCAGGAACTCTGCGCCCTCCGCGAGCGCGTCTTTGCGCTCGAAGAGATGCTCGCGGCAAGAGAGGGGAAGGAGCAAGAGGAGCAAAAGCATGAAGATCTATAATTCCCTCACGCGGAGAAAGGAGGAGTTCACCCCCCTCGAAGCGGGCAAAGTCAAAATGTATGCGTGCGGCATCACCGTCTCGGGCGAGGCGCACGTCGGGCACGGTTTTCAGGCCATCCTCTACGATATCTTCCGCAAATTTTTGGAAAAACAGGGCTACAATGTCACCTATGCCCGCAACTATACCGACGTCGACGATAAGATCATCGCCAAGAGCAAGGAGACGGGCATCCCCGCCGACAAGTACGCCGCGATGATGATCAAAAAGATCGACGCGGTGATGGAGGAGCTCGACGTCGGCGAGCCCACCGTCTGGCTCAAAGCCACGGAGAATATCGGCAACATTATTTCCTTTATCGAAGAACTCATCGCCAAGGGACATGCCTACCCCGCATCCAACGGCGACGTGTACTTCGATGTCGATACCTTCCCCGCCTACGGCCAGCTCTCGGGCAGGAACAAGGAGGAGATGCTCGACGGCGTCCGCGTCGAAAACGACGAGGAGAAGAAGAACCCCTACGATTTCGCCCTCTGGAAGGCGGCAAAGGAGGGAGAGATTTTTTGGGATTCCCCTTGGGGCAAGGGCAGGCCGGGCTGGCACATCGAGTGCTCGGCGATGAACCGCGCCGCGTTCGGCGATCAGATCGACATCCACGGCGGCGGCAGGGATCTCATCTTTCCCCACCACGAGAATGAGATCGCGCAGACGGAGGCCTTAACGGGCAAACGCTTCGCAAAATATTGGACGCACAACGGCCTCATCAAGGTCAACGGGCAGAAGATGTCCAAGTCCCTCGGCAACAGCCTTCTTTTGGAGGACTTGCTCGCCAAGTACAGCAACGAGGCCATCAAATTCGCCCTCCTCTCCACGGGCTACCGCGGCGACGTCAACATCACCGACGACCTCTTCCCCAACGCCGAAGCCCACCTCGTGCGGTTCTACACCCTTGTAGACAAGGTGGAAAAGGCGTTCTCCGAGGAAGAAGGCCTCTATCCCGCCATCGATGAGAAGTTCGACGCCGCCATGAGCGACGACTTCAACACCGCCCTCGCCCTCTCCGACCTCTACGGCTACTTCAAGGAGGTCTCCAAATTGCTCGCGGAAAACGACCCCGCCGCCCGCCGCATGACCAACCAAATCCGTCAAACGTATTCGCTCTTGGGTCTCTTCAAGAAGCCCGCCGCCGAATATCTTGCCAAGTACGCCACGGAAGAAGAGGCGCCCGCCGAAGTGAAACAAATCGCCGAGGAGCGCTTCCGTGCCCGCCAAAACAAGGACTGGGCAACCTCCGACTCCCTCCGCGAAAAACTCAAATCCCTCGGCTACTCCGTGAAGGACACCAAAGACGGCTACACCCTCACCAAACTCTGATTTTCGCCCCCTTCCATGTATGCCCCCTCCTCGGGAGGGGGTGCCCCAACGGGGCGGGGGTGGGGTGCCTCTCACTTTTCCCGTTCTCTTACTTGCCCTCCCCCTACGTTAGGGGGAGGGGTAGGGGAGGGGGTGCGCCCTCATCCCCCCCCCAAAAAATCCAACACCAATCCAATAAGGAAATACCAATATGCAGATCACAGGCAAACAACTTCGTCAAAAATGGCTCGACTTCTACAAATCCAAGGGGCACGTCGATATCGGCGCGGTCTCCCTCATCGGCGACGGCGCAACGGGCGTCATGTTCAACGTCGCGGGCATGCAGCCCTTAATGCCCTATCTTCTCGGCAAGCCGCACCCCGCGGGCAAGCGCCTCTGCAACGTGCAGGGGTGTATGCGCACGGTGGATATCGACAGCGTCGGCGACGCCTCCCACTTCACCTTCTTCGAGATGATGGGCAACTGGTCGCTCGGCGACTACTTCAAAAAGGAGAAGACGGCGTGGACGTTTGAGCTCCTCACCTCGGTGTTCGGCCTCGATAAAGAGAAGCTCTGCACCACCGTCTTTGCGGGCAATGCCTCCGCCCCGCGCGACGAGGAGACGGCCGCTCTTCTCATCGGCCTCGGCATCAAGCCCGAACACGTCTACTACCTTCCCAAGGAGGATAATTGGTGGGAGCTCGAGGGCACCGTGGGCACCCCCTGCGGGCCCGACAACGAGTGGTTCTATCCCATCGACGCCGAAAAGGCAAACCCCGTCTTTCCCGACGACTATGTGGAGATCGGCAACGACGTCTACATGCAGTACAAGAAGACGGAGACGGGCTACGAGCCCCTTGCAAACAAAAATGTGGATACGGGGTTCGGTTTCGATCGGATGCTGCTCTTTTTGAACGGCCTCCACGATGCGTATAAGACCGACCTCTTCACCTCGGTGCTTGCCAAATTGGAACAGCTCTCGGGCAAGAAGTACGACGACGGCGGCGAGGATCAGCGCGCCATGCGCATCATCGCCGACCACACCCGCACAACGGTCATGCTCATCGGCGACAAGGTGGGCGTGCTCCCCTCCAACGTGGGGGCGGGCTACATTCTCCGCCGCATCATGCGCCGCGCCATCCGCTGGTGCCGCAAGCTCGGCGTCCCGTCCGATGCCATGCTCGACGTCGCAAAAATCTATATCCACGAAGTCTACAACGAGGCGTATCCTCTCCTTCTCGAAAAGGAGGAGTACATCCTCGCCGAGATGAAGAAGGAGGCCGACCGCTTCGAAGCGACCCTCGCGCAGGGCATGAAGGAGTTTGAAAAGACGGTGCAGGGCCTCGCCCGCAAGAACGAGTTCATGGCGAAGAGCAACCCAGTCTACGTCCCCGAAACGGTCATCGGCGGCAAGGCGGCCTTCCGCCTGTACGATACCTACGGCTTCCCGTTGGAACTCACCGAGGAACTCGCCGCAGAGGGCGGGCTCACCGTGGATAAAGAGGGCTTCGAGGCGGCTTTTAAGGAGCACCAGGAGAAGAGCCGCGCCCTCGAAAAGGGACAGGCCAAGGGCGGCCTCGAATCGCACTCCGAGATGGCGACCAAGTACCACACCGCCACCCACCTTCTCAACGCCGCGCTCAAAGCCGTGCTCTCGCCCGACTGCAACCAGAAGGGGAGCAACATCAACGACGAAAGGATGCGCTTCGATTTCAACTTCGAGCGCGCCATGACGCCCGAGGAGATCGCGGCCGTCGAAAGCCTCGTCAACGAGAAGATCAAGGAGGATATCCCCGTTATATATAAGGAGATGTCCCTCGAAGAGGCGCGCGCCCAGCACTTCGTCGGCGTGTTCGACAGCAAGTACGGCGAGGTCGTCAAAACGTACTCCATCGGCGACTTTTCGCGCGAAATGTGCGGTGGGCCCCACGTGGAACACACGGGCGTTCTCGGCCACTTCCGCATCGTCAAGGAGCAATCCTCCTCCGCCGGCATCCGCCGCATCAAAGCAGTCTTGGAGTAACACTCCCTTGCTTCCCCCTCTTGGGGGAAGTCCCCGCGTAGCGGGGGATAGGGGATCTCGGCTTCCCCCTCTTGGGGGAAGTCCCCGCGTAGCGGGGGGATAGGGGTTCTCGGCTGCCCCCTCTCGGGAGGGGGACAAAGGGGTGGGGCTCGGCTGCCCCCGCTTCCGTTCCCTCATACCGAACCCGCGCCGCGCCATAAAGGCGCGGCGCGGGTGAGTGTATCTTCCCTCAAAAAAAGGAGCTTTATGACCGAAAAACAAAAAATGCTCGCAGGCGAACTGTACACCGCCTTTGTCCCCGAACTCATAGAGGGCCTCGCCCGCTCCAAAAAGCTGTGCGAGGAATACAACCGCACCCCCCGCGAAGAGGCGGAAAAACGCCAAACCATCCTCGATGAACTTTTGGGCAAGCACGGCAAAAATTGCTTCATCGAGGCCAACGTGTGGTTCGATTACGGCTGCAACACCGAAGTGGGCGACGATTTCTACGTCAATCACGACTGCGTCTTTTTGGACTGCGCCAAGCTCACCTTCGGCAACAACGTCTTCATCGCGCCGCAGTGCGGCTTCTACACGGCGGGGCACCCCCTCGACGCCATGATCCGCAGACAGCAGCTCGAATTTGCAAAGCCCATCACGGTGGGGTCTGACGTGTGGTTCGGCGGCGGGGTGAAGGTCTTGCCCGGCGTCACCATCGGCTCCAACGTCGTCATCGGCGCAGGTAGCGTGGTCGTCCACGACATCCCCTCGAACAGCGTCGCCGTCGGCAACCCCGCCCGCGTCATCAAAACCCTCCCGCCCCTCGAATAACAGCGCCCCGCGCTTATTCCCCGCGTCATCACCTCTCCCGTTTGAAGATCCCCAACAACTTCGTCTTTGTCCTTGGCTCCCCCTTGGAGGGGGAGCTCCGCCATAGGCGGTGAGGGGGTGTCTCCTCATACCGAGGCCGCCGCCCTCCCGCAGGCGATGATGTGGTGTCTCCTCATACCGAGGCCGCCGCCCCGTCCGCTTCTGCGGACGGGGCGGCGGCCGAGCGTATCTTCCCCCCCAACGCAGTCCGTCCCCTTGGCTGCCCCCGTTCCAAGGTCGCGGAACGCATTATGAGCACCAGCCCAGTGGGCTGTGCGAGGCGTTCTGCGGTGAGTGCCCCGCGCGCACTATTCGTCTACTAAGCTCGGCACGGGGAGCATAGCGACGAAGTAGCGCATCGGTAGGCGCGAACGGTGACCGAGGGCAGGGTTCCACCTGCCCGAGACGGCTCCGCCGCAGGCGGTGGTGGGGGTTGATTTTCTCCGTCCCGCGTATTTCCCCCCTGCCGTCAGGCGTGGGGGAGGGGAATACAGAGCGGGATACAGGGAGAAGGGCAATGGGATAGATCACTCCCAAAAACAACATATCGTACTTTGGGGTCGGCATCCCCCCAAATATGCAAAAAATATTTTCCTTTTTTCAAAAAAAATCGGATTTCGCATTTCAAAACCGCTTGACGGAACTTTTTATACGCCCTATAATAAAGAAGCAAACGGGCGAAAGGCGGAACTTCCGCAGCCGTCCGCGTGTGTCACGGCACTTGGCAAAATAGGTAAGGAGACAGGTATGAAAACGTATATGGCAAACTCTCAAACGGTTGAGAGAAAGTGGTACGTTGTAGATGCAACGGGCATTCCTCTCGGAAGGCTCGCATCCAAGGTGGCGGCAATTCTCCGCGGCAAAAACAAGCCCACGTACACCCCCAACGTCGATACGGGCGATTTTGTCATCGTCATCAACAGCGATAAGGCGGTGCTCACGGGCAAGAAGCTGGAAAATAAATTTTATCGCTATCACACCGGCTATATCGGCGGCCTCAAAGAAATTTCCTACGGCAAGATGATGTCCGAGCGCAGCGACGTCGCCGTTTACGAGGCGGTCAAGGGCATGCTCCCGAAGAATTCCCTCGGGCGGCAGATGATCAAAAAACTCCGCATTTTCAAGAGCGCGGAGCACAATCATCAGGCGCAGAAGCCCGAACCTTTGAAATTATTTTAAGGAGAGCACGTCATGGCAAAGGCGAATTTGAAGAAAAAATTGCAATTCTGGGGCACCGGAAGAAGAAAGAAGGCGATAGCCCGCGTGCGTCTTCTTCCCGCAGGCAGCGGCGCCATCGTCATCAACGATAGAACGCTCGAAGATTACTTCCCGCAGGGCACCACGCAGTACGTCGTCAAGCAGCCCCTCGTCGAAGTGGGCGCAGA
>CANRFK010000166.1 GCA_947629875.1 uncultured Clostridia bacterium | reverse complement strand
TGCTTGTGGCTCTTGTTTTTCGAGCAGATGACCATCACTTTTCCGTTTCTCTTGATGACCTTGCACTTGTCGCACATCGGTTTGACGGAAGGACGAACTTTCATATTTTGATACCTCTTTTTGTTTGCTGTTTGTTGTGTTTTTCGGACTTCGTTGGTCGGGATTCTTCCGTCGCTACGCTCCGTCAGAATGACGCGTTCCCCTACGCGCGGGGCAGAATGACGCGGAAGGATTTTGGTTGGGGGATTGGGTTTCCCCACCCCTTGATCCCCCATTGCGGAGAAAGGCTCCACAAATCATAGGTCGCCTTTCCCGAAAGCCTCAAGGAAGGCTCCCGCGGAGGGGGCAAAAATGCGGTCAGTTCTTACTGCGCCACGTGATGCGCCCCTTGGTGAGATCGTAGGGGCTCATCTCGAGCTTCACCGCATCGCCTTCGATGATGCGGATGTAGTTCATGCGGAGCTTTCCCGAGATATACGCCGTGATGACGTGTCCGTTGGAAAGTTTCACTTTGAACGTTGCGTTGGGAAGGGCTTCGATCACCCTGCCCTCGGCTTCGATGACGTCGTCTTTCGACATACATTCTCCTCGTTATAAAGTCAGGATCTCCACGCCGTCCTCGCGGACGACAAGGGTGTTTTCGTAGTGCGCGGCGCTCTTTCCGTCCTGCATGACGGCCGTCCAGCCGTCGGGGAGCACCTTCACCTTCCACGTGCCGAGGGCGATCATGGGCTCGACGCAGATGACGCAGTTCGCGGGGAGCCGCGGGCCCGTGCCCTTTCTTCCGTAGTTGAGCACGGAGGGATCCTCGTGCATCTCCCGTCCGATGCCGTGTCCCGTGTAGGCGCGGATGACGGCAAGGCCGTTCCCCTCTGCGTGCTGTTGCACCTTGTAGCCGATGTCGTAGAGCGGCGTGCCCGCTTTGAGACCTTCGATGCCCTTGAAGAAGCACTCCTCGGTGACGCGGACGAGTTTATCCTTATCGGGGCTGACCGTTCCGATGCGGAAGGTGCGTGCGCCGTCGCCGTGGAAGCCGTTCTTGTAGGCACAGAGGTCCACGCTGACGATATCGCCCTCTTCGAGCACCCGCCCATCGGGGATGCCGTGCACCACCACCTCGTTCACCGAAACGCACGCCGAAGCGGGGTATCCGTAGTAGCCGAGGCAGGAGGGCTCCGCGCCGCTCGCCCTGATGAAGTCGTAGACGAGCGTATCGACTTCCTTCGTCGTCATGCCGGCTCTGATGTGCCCGCCGACGAACGCGAGGCAGTCCCGCACGATGCGGCAGGGCTCGCGGAGGAGTTCGATCTCCTCTTCGCTCTTGATGTGGATCATCTTATTTGTCGAACTTGTCGAGCACCGCCTTGATCTCTTCGAAGAGAACGGAGGCGGGCGCCTCTGTTCCCGTGAAGTTTAAGATGATGCCCTTCTTGGTGTAGTAGTCGATGAGGGGCGCGGTCTGCTCGTTGTACACGGCAAGGCGGGATCCGACCGTTTCGGGGTTATCGTCCTTTCTCTGGTACAACTCGCCGCCGCAGCGCTCACACGTCGTCCTGCCGCCGAGGGTGGAGACGTGGTAGCTCTCGCCGCACTCCCTGCACACCCTTCTGCCGCACAGACGATCCATGAGGAGCTTGTGGTCGATGTTGATGTTGACCACGCCGTCGATCTCGGCAAACGTATCCAGTTGTTCTGCCTGATAGAGGTTGCGGGGGAAGCCGTCGAGGAGGTACCCGTTCTTGCAGTCGTCCCACGTGAGACGGTCCTTCACGATGTCGCACGTCACCTTGTCGGGGACGAGCTCGCCCTTATCCATATAGGACTTGGCGAGGAGCCCGATCTCCGTGCCCATTTTGAGGTTGGCGCGGAAGATATCCCCCGTAGAGATGTGCACCACGTTGTAGCGCTCTGCGATCTTGGTGGCCTGCGTGCCCTTGCCTGCGCCGGGCGCGCCGAGAAGAATGAGTTTCAAAGACTACCTCCTGTTTCGCAAAATCTTTTGTAGAGCAAAATCTTTGCCCCGCGCCATGATTTATGACACCTCATCCGTCCCCGAAGGGGACACCTTCCCCTCAAGGGGAAGGCATAGAAACCTGATTACTTCAAAAACCCTTTGTAGTTCTTCATCATGATCTGCGACTGCAACTGCTTATCGAATTCCAGCGCAACCGAGACGACGATGAGAAGTCCCGTTGTGGAGAATGCCGAAAGAAGCGAGTAGTCCGTCGTAGCGAGGCTGAAGATGAGCGAGGGCACGAACGCGACGAGCGTCAGGAAGATGGCGCCGAACAGCGTGATACGCTTGTGGATCTTGGAGAGATACTGCGCCGTCGGCTTGCCCGGACGGATGCCTTGGATGAACCCGCCGTTCTGCTGGATCTGCTTGGAGACGTCCTCGGGGTTGAATTCGATCTGCGCATAGAAGAACGCAAACACGAAGATGAGGACGGCAAGGACGAGCGAATACCACGGCGTGCCGTTGGAGAAGTGCGACGTCCACCATTGCAGTTCGTCGCTCCACGAGGGAACGAGGCTCATGATCATGTTGGGGAAGGACAGGATGGCGAACGAGAAGATGAGGGGCATGACGCCGCTTCCCGTGAT
>CANRFK010000165.1 GCA_947629875.1 uncultured Clostridia bacterium | reverse complement strand
GTCTGTTTTCGGGGGACGGCGCGGCTCAAAAAGGAGAATGGGTAGGTGTTTTCGCCGGGTTGGGCGGTGAGAGCGGAATAGTCCACCGTTCGGCCGTCGAGGCGGGCGGGGGTGCCCGTCTTGAAGCGGCGCACGGTAAAACCGAGGGCGAGGAGATTCTTGGTGAGAAGGGTGGCGCGGGCAAACCCGTTGGGCCCGCTCTCGGCGACGACCTCGCCCGTAATGGTGCGCGCGCCGAGGTAGACGCCCGTCGCAACCACCACGGCGCGGCAGGTGAAAATTCCGCCGTACTGCGTCAAAACCCCGCAAACACTGTCGTTTTTGACGAGAATTTCCGCGGCCTCGCCCTGCACGAGGCGCAGGTTGTCGGTGTGCTCGAGGGTGCGCTTCATCTCGGTGTGGTACTTGTTCTTATCCACCTGCGCACGGAGGGACTGCACCGCCGCGCCCTTGCCCTCGTTGAGCATGCGGTATTGGAGGGCGCACTTGTCGGCGCAGACGCCCATTTCGCCCCCCAGTGCGTCAATTTCGCGCACCAAATGCCCCTTCGCCGTGCCGCCGACGGAGGGGTTGCACGGCATGAAGCCGATGCTGTCGAGGTTGAGGGTGAGCATGACGGTTTTCAGCCCCGTGCGGGCGAGGGCGAGGGCGGCTTCGCACCCCGCGTGCCCCGCGCCGATGACGACGGCGTCGCATGCTCCTTCGGAGAAAGTTTTCATATTGTTTATGATTTTGCCCGCCGCGCGGGCGGGCTGGTTGTTTGGGAAGTTTGTCCCCACCCCCCTGTGTCCCCCATTGCGGAGAAAGGCTCCACATATTGTATGGTCGCCTTTCCCGAAGACCCCACCCCCCTACCCCCCTCCCGTGGAGGGGGCAAGTAAGGAAGGCTCCCGAGAGGGAGGCGGGGGATAAAATAAGGTGAGATTTCTCGACTACGCTCGAAATAACATATTTATAGCGCGAGGGGCGAACTTCGTTGGTCGGGATTCTTCGCTCGCTGCGCTCCCGTCAGAATGACGCGAAAACCCCTATCGCCCCTACGGGGCACTTCCCCCAAAAGGGGGAAGCAAGGGGGAGGGCAGGATGACGCGTTTATTCCGCAGAGGAGAGGTGGGGGGGGGATTTCCTACCCCATGTTGCATTTTTGCGAAAAGGATTTGTGAATTATTGCTTCAAAACGGCGCTCTTTATGTCGCTCACGTCCTTGGCGATGCTGTCGCTCACGCGCATGAGTTCTATTACCTTGTCGCGCGAGTAGATGACGGTCGCGTGATCTCTGCCGCCCATCTCCTTGCCGACGGAGACGAGGGGAAGGGCAAGCATATCGCACATCAGGTAGGTGCAGATCTGCCTCGCCCGCACGAGCTCCTGCCGCTTGTTCTTGCCGAGGAGTTCCTGCTTTGTCACGTTGAAGTGGGTGCATGTCGCGCGGATGATGGTCTCGGGCGTCGCCTCCGCCGATTCCTCCACATTGATGGCCTCTTGCAGCGCCATGGAGGCGAGTTTTAACGAGATGGGCTCCTCGTGCAGTTTGCTCGCGAAGATGACGGTGTTCAGCCGCCCCTCGAGGGTGCGGACGTTGTTATCCGAATTTTTCACGAGGAAGGCGAGGACGTCGTCGGGCACGATGTATTTCTTTTCGAGCGCCTTGCGCTTTAAGATGGCGACCTTGGTCTCCACGTCGGGCGGCTGGATGTCGGCGATGAGGCCGCCCTCGAAGCGGGTACGGAGCCGCTCTTCCAAGGTGGTGAGTTCCTTTGCGGGGCAGTCGGAGGAGATGACGATCTGCTTGTGCTGCCCGAAGAGCTCGTTGAAGGTGTGGAAGAATGCCTCCTGCACGCCGTACTTGCCCGCCCAGAATTGGATATCGTCGATGAGGAGGACGTCCACACTGCGGTATTTGTTGCGGAAGCGCGATTCCTCGTCCCTGCCCGCGCCCTTCTTGGCGAACATGCTGTCCACATATTCGTTGAGGAACTTCTCGCTCGTCGTGTAGATGACTTTGAGGGAGGGCTTTTTCTGCGCGAGTTCGTTGGCGATGGCCTGCATGAGGTGGGTCTTGCCGAGCCCCGTTCCGCCGTAGATATAGAGGGGGTTGAAGCCCTCCGCGCCGGGATCCTCGGCGACGGATTTCGCCGCCGCGAACACGAATTTGTTGGAGGAGCCCACGACGAAGGAATCGAAGGTGAAGCGTTTATCGAGTGCGACGTCGGGCGTATCTGTCAAGTCGGTGGCATCGTCGATGGTGTAGATCTCGCTCCCCTCGACGACGAGCGCAAAGTCGGTGAGCCCGATCTCCGCGGAGACGATGGCCTCGCGCAGTTTCTCGGTGTTCTTCGTGACGACGCCCGCCACCATCTCGGTGGAGGCGCGCAGGACGATCTTCTTGTTGATGACGTCCACGGGCTCGAGCCCCTCGATGTACGCGGAGTAGGTCACGGGGTTTACGAGTTTTTCCGCGCGCTCCTTGATTTTGTTCCACAGCAGTTCAAATTGAGTTTTTTCCGACATTTTTCCCTCTCAAACGCTTTGTCTTTTTTGTGCGATTTGATATAATAAGCCTGTGGGGGGACATGCCCCGCGGGTCTATTATAATACAATTTTTCTCGAAAAGAAAGTGTTTTTGCGGAAAATCGGCAAATGGTCATAAAAAAATTGGCGCTGGAAAATTTCAGAAACTACGA
>CANRFK010000164.1 GCA_947629875.1 uncultured Clostridia bacterium | reverse complement strand
GTGAGTTTGAGGTTGGCGTCGTTCTTATCGGCGCTCTCCTTGATGATGCGGATGACTTCGTCGATGTTGGCAAGCGCGAGGACGAGGCCCTCCACGATGTGGGCGCGCTCCTCCGTCTTTTGAAGGTCGAACTTGGTGCGGCGGACGATGACTTCCTTCTGGTGCTCCAGATAATAATAGAGGATGTCGCGCAGGGAGAGGTAGCGGGGCTCGGTGCCGTTCTCGACGAGGGCGAGGAGAATGATGCCGTCCGAGACCTGCAAATTGGTGTGCTTGTAGAGGGTGTTGAGGACGACTTGCGCGTTGGCGTCCTTCTTGCATTCGATGACGATGCGGAGGCCCTCTCTGCCGCTCTCGTCGCGGATATCCGAGATGCCCTCGACGCGTTTATCCTTGACCATGTCCGCGATCTGCACCACGAGTTGCGCTTTGTTGACCTGGTAGGGGATCTCCGTGACGACGATGCGGGAGCGGGTATTTGCGCCCGTGCCGTGCTCTTCTATTTCGCACTTGGAGCGGATGACAATGTTCCCCTGCCCCGTTCTGTACGCCTTGCGGATGCCCCCTCTGCCCATGATGACGCCGCCCGTGGGGAAGTCGGGCGCGGGGATGTACTGCATGAGTTCATCGGCCGTGATCTCGGGGTTCTCGATCATGGCGATGGTGCCGTCGATGACCTCGGCGAGGTTGTGCGGCGGAATGTTGGTCGCCATGCCGACGGCGATGCCGTCCGACCCGTTCACGAGGAGATTGGGGAAGCGGGCGGGGAGAACTGCCGGCTCCATCTCGATGCCGTCGAAGTTGGGGAAGAAGTCCACCGTCTCCTTATCGAGGTCGCGGAGCATCTCGGCGGCAAGTTTGGTGAGGCGCGCCTCGGTGTAACGCATGGCTGCGGGCGGGTCTCCGTCCACCGAGCCGAAGTTGCCGTGGCCGTCCACCAAAGGGAAGTTGATGGAGAAGTCCTGCGCGAGCCGGACGAGGGCGTCGTACACCGAACTGTCGCCATGGGGGTGGAATTTACCCATGACGTCGCCGACGATACGCGCGCACTTGCGGTATGCCTTGTCGTTATACAGCCCCATCTCGTGCATCGCATAGAGGATGCGGCGGTGGACGGGCTTCAAGCCGTCCCGCACATCGGGAATGGCGCGCGACTTGTTGACCGCCATCGCATAGGCGATGAAGGAACGCTTCAACTCGTCGTTGACCTCGACGTCGAGGATCTTCGTCATGTCGAGCGTCTTTTTGAATTCTTCGGTGAGCTCGGGGCTCGTTTCTCGTTTTGCCATAATATCTCCTTTCGTTGTGTGCTGTGGACACCCCTTCCGTCACGCGCTTTGGCGCGTGCCACCCACCCCTCCAAGGGGTGGGCAAGTATATCCCTCCTCCGCCGCATGGGTGGGCAAGGACTTGGCTCCCCCTTGAGGGGGAGCTCCGCCGTAGGCGGTGAGGGGGTGTTTTATTCCAATTGCAAACTGCGAAGAATGGCTTTCTTCACACCTTCATAATCCTTTGCGACTTCGTAGTTTGAAATTCGGACTACCGTTATTCCATGTTCGTAAAAGAATTTCGTTCTTTCTTCATCATATCGCGCTTGTGTCTCTTCATAGTGTTGCGACCCATCCAGCTCTAAAACCATCTTCTTTGACGGGCAATAAAAATCCGCGATATAATTTCCGATTACCTTTTGCCTTACAAACTTTACAGGTAGATATCGTAAGAACGTATACCAAAGTTGTCTCTCTTCTTTCGTCATTGCCCTGCGCAATGATTTGGCGTTCTTGATAAGATGGGGATTGTATAGATCATTCAATGTGACACCCCTTCCGTCACCTGCGGTGCCACCCACCCCTCCAAGGGGTGGGCAAGCACACCCTGCGTTCAGATATCCAAATCGGTTACCAAAGTCGCATTCTCTTCGATGAACTTGCGGCGGAGCGCGGGGCTCTCGCCCATGAGGAGATTGAACATCTTATCCGCCTCGACGGCGTCCTGCATGGAGACCTTGATGAGCGTGCGCGTGGCGGGGTTCATCGTGGTATCCCACAGCTGCTCGGTGCTCATTTCGCCGAGGCCCTTGTAACGCTGGTACTCCACCTTGTTGTTGTTTAGAGCGTCGAACGCCGTCTTTTCCTCCTCGGAATAGAGGTACACGTCGTCCTTACCCTTGACGCTCGCCTTATAGAGGGGCGGCATTGCCGAATACACGTGCCCGTGCTCGATGAGCGGGCGCATATAACGGAACAGGAACGTTAAAAGCAGAATGCGGATATGTGCGCCGTCGACGTCGGCATCCGTCATGGAGATGATGCGATCGTAGCGGAGCTTGCTCTCATCGAAGTCGTCCAAGATGCCGCAGCCGAAGGCGGTGATCATCGCTTTTATTTCGGCGTTCTCGAGGGCGCGGTTGAGGCGCACCTTTTCTACATTTAAGATCTTGCCGCGGAGGGGCAGAATGGCCTGAAAACGGCGATCCCTCCCCTGTTTTGCGGTGCCGCCTGCCGAGTCGCCCTCGACGATATAGATCTCGCACAGTTCGGGGCGCTTATCCGAGCAATCGGCAAGTTTGCCGGGGAGCGTCGTCGTTTCGAGGACGCCCTTGCGGCGGGTGAGTTCGCGGGCATTGCGGGCGGCGTCGCGCGCCTTCTGCGCCGTGATGCAGCGGAGCACGAGCTCCCGCGCCTCGCTGGGGTGTTCCTCCAAATATTCGCCGAGTTCGTCGGCGACCGCCTTGTTGACGAAGGGGCGGATGAACGAATTGTTGAGCTTATCCTTGGTCTGCGACTCGAACTGCGCGTTCTCGAGTTTGACGGAGACGACGGCCGTGATGCCCTCTCTTACGTCCTCGCCCGTGAGTTTATCGCTGTCCTTCAAGATGTTGAGTTTCTTGCCCGCGTCGTTGATGACTTTGGTGAGGGCGAGTTTCAAGCCCTCGACGTGGGTACCGCCGTCGATGGTGTTGACGTTGTTGGCGTAGGAGTAGATGACCTCGGAGTAGCCGTCGTTGTATTGCAGGGCAATTTCGCACACCGTGGTGCCGTCCTGCGCCTCGAAGTAGAGGGGTTCGGGAAACAAGGTCTCGTTGGCGCGGTTGAGCTCCTCCACGAGCTCCTTGATGCCGCCCTCGTAGCAGAAACTGTCCGTCTTGGGTTTTTCGCCGCGAAGATCGGTGAGGGTGATGGTCAGCCCCTTGTTGAGGAAGGCGAGCTCTTTGAGGCGGACTTTGAGAATTTCGTAGCGGAAGGTGATGGTCTCGAAAATTTCGGCGTCGGGGAAGAAAGTCACTTTGGTGCCCGTCTTTTCGGTATCGCCGATGATGGCGAGCTCGCGCTGGGGCACGCCGCGGTTGTAGACCTGCTTGTAGATGTGGCCGTTCTG
>CANRFK010000163.1 GCA_947629875.1 uncultured Clostridia bacterium | reverse complement strand
CGGGAGGGGGATCAAGGGGGTGGGGTCTTCGGGAAAGGCGACCATACAATTTGTGGAGCCTTTCTCCGCAATGGGGGACACAGGAGGTGGGGCTCCTCGGCAAGGCGGTCAGACCATAACTTTTCCCCAAATTGGTACGTCATGGCTTAAAAACCCGACCCCATTGGCATATTTTTCATAAAATATCCCCCTCCCCGCGTTTTATGCGGAGAGGGGGACACAGGGCAAAATGCCCCTATTCCACTGCCTCAAACATCTCCTTGCCCACGCCGCACAGGGGGCACGTCCAGTCCTCGGGCAAGTCCTCAAAGGGAATATCCCCGTCGTACTCGTAGCCGCAGATCTTGCAGACGTACCGCTTCCCGCCCTCCTTCTTCTCCTCTTTCACGTAGGTGGGCGCGTTGACGCTCGTCTTGCCCTTCAACACCTGATGGTAGTAGGCGTACGTCATGGGCTTGCCGCCGTGCAGAACTTCGGCCTCGTACACTTCGCCGAGGAACACGGTGTGCGTGGAGGTCTCCATCTTGCTCACGACCTTGCACGCAAAGTAGCAGAGGCACCCGTCGGGCACGGGCATCTTGCCGCGCACGGCGTAGGGCGTCTTTGCGAATTTATCGGTATCGCGCGAGGAGCGGAACCCGAACGTTCCGATGAGCTGCGGGTCGCACTTTTCGCCGAGGACGCAGACGGTGAAGTACCCCGTCTCCTCCACGCACTTGTGCGTATAATTGACGCGGTTGAGGCTCACCGCAATGGTGGCGGGCTCCGAGGTCACCTGCATCGCACTGTTGGCAACGCAGCCCACGGGTCTGCCCTCGTCCCACGCCGTGCAGAGATACACCCCGTACGAAAGGTTGAAAAACGCCGTCTTGTTCATACGCTGCTCCCTGTGAACAAAAAGCGGACTTTGTGTCCGCTTTTGTACTTACTTCTTCTCTTCTTTTTGGGCGACGACTTCCTTGCCGTCGTAGTAGCCGCAGTTCTTGCAGACCTGATGCGCGACCTTCAACTCGTGGCAGTGCGGGCACTCCACAAGGATCGCCGCCGTCGCCTTGTAGTTGGCGAAGCGCTTATTTGTTCTGCTCTTCGATTGTTTGCTCTTGGGAACCGCCATCTTTATTTACCTCACTTTGTATCTTTATTCCTCTTTGCAGTTATCGCACAGGAGCCGCGCGGGGAGCGCGAACGCCACCGTATCCCGCAAAAACTCCTTCAGGCGCACCACGCCGCCCGAATAGCCGTACTCCTCTCCGAGGGGCTCGGCGGGGAGAAACAGCGCTTCCGCCTCGTGCGTGAAGGCCTCCTCCGTTTCCGCAAGGCACCTCGAACACGCGCCCTTCAGGGAGAAGGAAATGCTGCCCTTCACTTCCACCGCATCGTCCTCGAAAATTTCGTAACGGAGGCGCGCCGTGACGGGAGAGGAAAAGGAGACGAACGGAATATCCAACAATCCGTCCTCCGCCTCGAAGGAAAATTCGAGCTCGCCCGCATAACTTTTCCGCGCGATACAGCTCCGCACGTCTATTTCGGGAATCATGGACTTGTTAATTATATTTGATTTATGCGCTCCTGTCAATCGTTTTTCGCGTCGGTTTTACGGATTTTGCGAAAAATCAGACGAGCGCGGCCGTCTCGCGCGCGATGACGAGTTCTTCGTTGGTGGGAATGACGAGGATCTTCACCTTGGAGCCCTTCGCCGAGAGGTCGTGGATGGTGCCGTCGTTCTTGTATTCGTTCTTCTCGTCGTCCATCTTCACGCCGAACGCCTCGAGCCCGTGGCAGATGTCTGCACGAACCGAGGGCGTATTCTCGCCGACGCCCGCCGTAAACACGATGACGTCGAGCCCGCCGAGGGCTGCCATGTACGCGCCCACGTACTTCTTGCACGAATAGGCGAACATCTTGAGGGCGAGCTGTGCGCGGTAGTTGCCCGCGTCCGCCGCGGCGCAGAGGTCGCGGAAATCGGAGGAGACGCCCGAAACGCCGAGCATGCCGCACTTCTTGTTGAGATAGTTGAGCCCCTCCGCCATTGTCATGCCCTTCTTGCGGCAGAGAAATTCCACGGCGGCGTAGTCGATATCGCCGCTCCTCGTTCCCATGGGAACGCCCGCGAGCGGCGTGAAGCCCATCGAAGTATCGATGCACTTGCCGCCGTCCACCGCCGAGATGGAGGAGCCGTTGCCGAGGTGGCAGGTGACGATCTTGAGTTCCTCGGGCTTCTTGCCGAGATATTCGGCCGCCGCCTGCGAGACGTACTTATGCGAAGTGCCGTGCGCGCCGTACTTTCTCACCTTGTACTGTTTGTAGTCGTCGTAGTCGACGGCGTAGAGGTGCGCGTAGTCGGGCATCGTCGCGTGGAAGGAGGTGTCAAAGACAAGCGCCATCTTCTTTCCCGGCATCACGGCGCGGCAGGCGTTGACGCCCAAAATGGCGGCGGGGTTGTGGAGGGGCGCAAGTTCCTTGATCTCCTCCATCGTCTCCATCACCTCGTCGGTGACGAGCGTCGTCTTTGTGAACGCCTCGCCCGAGGCGACCACGCGGTGCCCCACGGCGTCGATCTCATCCATCGATTGGATGACGCCCGCTTCCCCATCCACGAGTTCTTTGAGGACGAGGGAAATGGCGACGGTGTGGTCGGGAAGGTCCTGCTCGATGACGAAGGTCTTGCCGTTCGCCTTGTGGGTGAGTTTGCCGCCGTCGATGCCGATGCGCTCGCACCCGCCCTTGGCGAGGACTTCCTCCGTCTCCATGTCGATGAGTTGATATTTGAGCGAGGAACTCCCCGCGTTGATGACCAGAATTTTCATGGAACGCTCTCCTTTTTGCGCGTTATTTTTTGTGCGGCGACAAATTATTGCACCGCTTGGATGGCGGTAATGGCGACCGCGCACACGATGTCCGAGGCCTTGCAGCCGCGCGAGAGGTCGTTGAGGGGCTTTGCAAACCCTTGGCAGATGGGGCCGATGGCCTGGAAGCCGCCCAATCTCTCGGCGATCTTATATCCGATGTTGCCCGACTGCAAGTCGGGGAAGATGAGCACGTTCGCGTGCCCCGCGACCTTGGAATCGGGCGCCTTCAGGGCGGCGACTTCGGGCACGAGGGCGGCGTCGAACTGCAGTTCGCCGTCGAGCGCGAGATCGGGCGCCTTCTCCTTGGCGATCCTCGTCGCCTCCTGCACGTTGGTCACATTGTCGTGCTTGGCGCTTCCCTTGGTGGAGAAGGAGAGCATGGCGACGCGGGGCTCGATGCCCGCGATCTCCTTCGCGCTCTTCGCCGTGGCGAGGGCGCAGTCCGCGAGCCCTTCCGCCGTGTAGGTGGGATTGAGGCCGCAGTCGGCAAAGACGAGAACATCGTCCTCCACGTATTTGTTGGAGCCCGCCATGATCATGAAACTCGAGACGGCGGCAACGCCGGGCGCGGTCTTGATGATCTGAAGCCCGGGGCGGAGCGTGTTCGCCGTCGAATGGCACGCGCCCGAGACGAGCCCGTCCGCATC
>CANRFK010000162.1 GCA_947629875.1 uncultured Clostridia bacterium | reverse complement strand
AAAGTGAGGTACACCATGGTCAATCTGAAAATCAACAATATTCCCGTAACCGTGCCCGAGGGCACGACCATTCTCGAGGCGGCGCGGCAGGCGCACATCGAGATCCCCACCCTCTGCTATTTGAAGGATGTGAGCTGCGTCGGCTCGTGCCGTATGTGCCTTGTGGAAGCCACGGGCGCGCGCGGCCTCGTTGCGGCGTGCGTGTATCCCGTTGCCGAGGGCATGGAAGTGCAGACCAACACCGAAAAGTGCAGAAAGTCGCGGCAGATGACGCTCGAGCTCATGCTCTCCAAGCACAAGAAGGAGTGCCTCGCGTGCGAGCGTGCGGGCAACTGCGAACTGCAACGCCTCTCCGTGGAGTACGGGTGCGACCCCAACTACTTCGCGGGCGAACCCTTGAACCACGAGATCGACTACTCCGCCCCCTACGTCGTAAGAGACAGGGATAAGTGCATCAACTGCAACCGCTGCGTTGCGGCTTGCCAGAAACAGGCCGTCGGCGCCATCGGCCCCATCGGCCGCGGCTATGCCGTGCACATCGGAAGCGCGTTCGAGATGAGCCTCATGGAATCCGTCTGCGTCGGGTGCGGGCAGTGCATCGTCGCCTGCCCCGTCGGGGCACTCAAAGAGCGCACCACCGTCGATGAAGTGTGGAGCGCCATCCGCAACCCCGAAAAGAAAGTGGTGTTCTTCACCGCTCCCTCCGTCCGCGCGACGCTCGGCGAGGCGTTCGATAACCCCGTCGGCACCAACGTCGAGGGCAAGATGGTCGCGGCCATCCGCCGTCTCGGCGACGTCGAGGTGTTCAACATGGACGTCACCGCCGACCTCACCATCATGGAGGAGGCGACCGAACTCATCAACCGCATCAAGTCCAAGGGCACGATGCCCATGTTCACCTCGTGCTGCCCCGCTTGGGTGAAGTTCGTGGAGCAGAAATACCCCGAATTTATCCCCAACCTCTCCACCTGCAAATCGCCGCAGGAGATGTTCGGCGGGCTCCTCAAAACGTACTACTGCGAGAAGAACGGCATCGACCCCAAGAATTTGTATGTCGTCTCCGTCATTCCCTGCACGGCGAAGAAGTACGAGTGCCACCGCCCCGAGATGAAGGGCGAAGTGGACGCCGCCATCACGACGCGCGAACTTGCAAGAATGATCAAGACGGCGGGCATTCAGTTCAACAACCTGCCCGAAGAGGAGTTTGACGACCCGTTTGCGACCTGCTCGGGCGGCGGCACCATCTTCGGCGCGACGGGCGGCGTCATGGAAGCCGCGCTCCGCGTTGCGGCGACCTTGCTCGATGGCAAGTTCGAGGTCGTGGACTTCCCCGAAGTCCGCGGCGCGACCCCCATCAAGGAAGCGACGTACAAGGTCGCGGGCGTCACCGTGCGCGTGGCAGTTGCAAGCGGCCTCGGCAACGCCAAGACGATTTTGGAAGGCATCAAGAGCGGCGAGCGGCAGTACGACTTCGTCGAGATCATGGCATGCCCCGGCGGCTGTGTGAACGGCGGCGGCCAGCCCACCCTTCCCGACAGCATCCGCAACTCGCTGGAACTTAAAGAACTTCGCGCCGGCGCGCTGTACGCGAGCGACAAACAGAACAAGGTTCGCCGCTCCTCCGATTCGCCCGTCATGGAAGTCATCTATAAGGACTACTTCGGCGCACCGAACAGCCACAAGGCGCACGAAGTTTTGCACACCACCTACAAAGCAGATCCTCGGATCTGATACGACCTCCTTTGGGAAAACGCCGCCCCTCGCGGGACGGCGTTTTTCTGTGCCATTTTTTATTCGGAGAAACGCATCTCCTATTCGGCTTCGGCGTAACTTATCTCCCATATCCGCGAGAGCGGGGACTGAAATACCGTGGACTCGGCAAAGAGTGCAAGCGTTTCGTCATCGAAGAGTCCTTTCGGGTAAACGTAGAGCGTCTTTTGCTGATAGGTGGGAAGCTGGACAGCGAGCTCCATGACGAGGTCGAGCGCGCAGAGCCCATCAACGGTGCCGCCCTCCGAGAGTTTTTTGCCCGTGGAGACGGAGTATGCCTTCACACGCTCCGAAATATCCGTTGTCCCCCTGCCCTCTTCGATGCGCTTGGCGAGCTCATTGAGAATTTCCTTTTGCGTCTGTACCGTGCTGTTTTCCGAAACATCCGCGCTCTCGATCCACGGGAAGCCCCACCGGAGAATGCTCATCACGTTGGAATCCTTGTGATAGTCTTGATACATATCGGGGTCGGGTAAAGAACGCATTTCGTGAGCCCACACTTCGAGCCGCCCCGCCACGAGCTTGGGAAAAGCGGCAGAATCGACCGAGACGGTGATATCGAAGCCGATCCCGTTCAGAATTTCCGCCGCGTAGGACAGGGCGGCGTAGGCGGGGTGATCTTCGGTATCACCCGGAATGGTGAAGGTAAATTTGAGCCGTTCCCCGTTCGCGTTCACAAGGAGGCCGCCGGGGTTGAGGGTATACCCTGCTATTTGCGCATATTGCAGGGACGTCGCGCCCGTCCTGTCGAAGGGGTAATATGCCTCGGCGCCTCTCGGATAATAATCACGGAGCGCCTCGGACATGGGACGGTAGATGGCGGTAGCGAGTCCATCGCTGCCGTAGTAGTCGATGCAGAGGCTCGTATCGATGGCGGACATGATCGCCTTACGGATATTGAGATCCTGCACGTAGCTCGCGTTGATGCCGATGTAGCCGTAGCCGAGGGCATCGGTGAACGTATAATCAAGTTTCTTACTGTCCTTGCCCGAGAGATTTTCCATCATCTCCCTGTACGCCCGAGGGGACGCAAAGTCTATGTCGCCCGTCTCGACGCTATCATAGAGAAGCGAGGTGTTGATGACTTTATAGCGCAGTTTCTTGATCTTGGGCGCGCCGAGCAGGAAGTTTTCATTGCTCTCCAAATAGACGGTGTCGCCGCTGAAAAAGTCGCTCGCCTTGACCTCGGAGATGTCCGTGGCAGCAGTGCCGCCCGAAGCAGACGCGCGGTAAGCCCCCGCCCCCATCGGCACTCGAATAGCGCGGACGCTCTGCATAAACGCATAATCTCCGAATTCCACGCCGAAATACTCCTGCCCCGCGGTGAGGTTGAATTCGCTTGCATGGGAGGAATAATATTTGAGGGGCGCAACGGGAAACGCGAACTCCCGAATGGCCTTGGGGTCTACGCCGTTGACGCGGATATGGAGTATATCGTACTCCTTGCCGAGCGTCTTGTCCCCGCTCGTATCGGGGAGCGAACTTCTGCGCTCCATTGTGATACCCGAGATCGTGCGCACCGTCATCTCGTCGCCCACGAGTTCCTTGATTGCCTCGCCGAGGAGATATTGGTAGAAGGTGTTCGCCGTGGCGTAGTAATTGATGATATTGTACAGGTTCGTCTTATAGTCCTTATAGGCATTTTCCTTTCCGCCGAGCATACGGGCAAACACAAACGACGTGAGGGTAGCCTTGTCCGTTTTTATATCGAGAGCGTAACCATTATCGCGACTGTACCACTTGCGTGAACCGTCCCGCTCCGTCGTCAGCGCGATGAGGCCGTAACTGTACAGGAAGATCTCCCATTGCTGCGTGATAAGTTTGTTGCCGTTCTCATCGACGTACCTGTCGTAGTCCCTGAGGTCGGTCGTCATGGCGATGTTCCAATCCGCTTCGATCTCCTCGCGGAAGAGTTCTTCGACCTTTGCGATATCCGCCTTTTGTTGAACGTCCAAATCGTTGTAATCGCCCGTGACGTCGTTCTCCGTCCAATCCACGATCCTCTGTTTGCGCTCGAGCGCCCGTTCTTCCACCGAATTTTCAAACCGGTTCTGCTCGCTTATATCGGTCGTCTGCGTCCTGTACGCCCGCAAGCCCTGAATATCCACGGAATACAGCGTAGTCGAGCCGAAATAGACGGGGTCGAGATACATATAAAGGTTGAAGAGCACATCATTCTTGGTGAGCGGTGTACCGTCCGAAAAGGTGATGCCGTCCTTCAACGCGAAGTAATAATCGGTATAATAGTTGGGGTCGTCCTCCCCCTTTTCTGCCGTACTGTGATCGCTGTCGCCCGTCGTGACAACGCTGTAATCGTACGCGACGCAGGGTTCATCCTCTCCCGCAACAATTTCGCCCTCATTGTCAGTAGAGAGCAGGCGAAGCTGTGTGATATCCGTAATGGTTTTGTCGGCGTCCCGCTCATCGAAAAACGGATTGAATGAGCCGTTCGGCATATCCGTGGCAACGGTCAAAGGGCGCGTTTCATTGGCAGTGCCTTGATCGCCGCCCTCATCGCTTCCGCCGCTTCCGCCGCCTCCGCCTTGATTGCCGCCTCCGCCGCTTCCGCCACTACCGCCGTCTTTATCCGTGGTCTCTCCGTTCGGCGTTGAGCTTTCCGGGTTCTTTGGCATATTGCG
>CANRFK010000161.1 GCA_947629875.1 uncultured Clostridia bacterium | reverse complement strand
CGCCCCGCCGCGGCAAAGCCGCGGCGGGGCGTGAGCGTATCTTACCCCAAACGCAGTCCGTCCTCGCCCCCATTCGGAAAAAGGCTCCACAAATCATACGGTCGCCTTTTCCGAAAGCCCAAAGGAAGGCTCCTCGGGAGGGGCAGGGGGGGCTTGCCTTCCCCTTGAGGGGAAGGTGCCACGAAGTGGCGGATGAGGTGTATATTATTGTTCCATTGTATATTCCCCGAATAACGCACAGTGTTTTGCTGTTTTTGATAAAAACCGCCCACACGGGCGGATTTTTTCACGCTGTCTTTCGCCTTGCCCAAGGCCTCCCCTTTCTCAAAGGGGAGGCTCCGCCGTAGGCGGTGGTGGGGATCGTCCTCCCATTCTGCCCCGCGCCTCCGCATTTCTCAAATTTTCAATTATATATTTCCAACACAGATTTCCAATTCCAACATATATTTCTAATCGTTTTTTACTGTTTTACTTTTTATTTTATCCTTTCATCTTTTTAATTTTTAACGATGCGTCCCGATCCATATCTACCCACAGTAGAGTTGCCCCGTTTGCTCATTTTGGCAACCGCAGCGCCTTATTTCTTGCATAGCTGTAAGATATATCTTACGTTTGGATTTTAGCGTAAACTTTATCTTACAATAGAGACGTGAAAAATCTCTTTTCGGTGCGTTTCAGCGAATTGTTGAAGGAAAGCGGCATCTCGAAGCGCGCGTTCGCGGCGGCGATCGGCGTTTCGGCGATGAGCGTATCCGACTGGTCGAACGGCAACGTACAGCCGACGGCCGAGAACATCTATCTCGTCGCGGAGTATTTCAACGTCTCCGCCGACTATCTCCTCGGCCTCGAGGATGAGAGCGGCGCGAAAATGTACCGTTGACAATCATGGAAAATTCGGTATTTCAACAGCGTTTACGCGAATTGAGGGCGGAGCAGGGGCTGACGCAGAGCGCGCTCGCCGCGCTCCTACGTACAACGGACGACAGCGTGTACTCTTGGGAAAAGGGCAGGAGCGAGCCGTCCCTTTCCATGCTCACCGAGATCTGCCGCGTGTTTAACGTCTCCGCCGATTATCTCCTCGGCCTCGAGGATGAGAGCGGCGCGAAGTGCTATCTCTGACAAAAAAATTTTGGCGCGAAAGATGAAATTTTTCAAAAAAATCGCAGAATGGGTGCGGAAATACGACGATACCCACAACTATACCTGCGATATTTGCGGCAGGGAGGTGTTCGCGGGCGAGCGCGTCTGCGCAAAGTGCTATAAGGCGCTCCCGTGGAACAACGGCGCGATTTGCCCCCTGTGCGGCAGAAAGGTGAAGGAGGAGGGCGTCTGCCTCGAATGCAAGGAGCGTCCTCCCGAAGTGGAGAAGGCGCGTTCGGCGCTTCTCTATGAGGGCGAAGCCTCCCGCCTCATCATCCGCTACAAGCGGGGCGACAAGTATCTCTACCGCGCCGTCGCCGAGCTCTGTTTGCCGACCATCAAGGAGCAATTTTCCGATGCGGAAGGCCTCGTCCCCGTGCCCATGACCGCCCGCTCAAAGCGCAAGCGCGGCTACAACCAGTCCCTCGTTTTGTGCGAAGAACTCTCCCGCAAGCTGTCCGTCCCCGTCGTCGACGCCGTCGAGAAGCGCCGCGAGACGCAATCGCAAAAATTTTTGGGCAGAAAGGAGCGCGAGAGCAACCTCGAGGGGTGCTTTCACGTGACCGACCGCGCGGCGGTAAAGGGCAAAACGCTGCTCGTTATCGACGATACCCTTACGACGGGCGCCACTGTGAGCGAACTCGCGCGCACGCTCAAAAAGGCGGGCGCGGAAAAGGTGTATGCCTTCACCGCGACGAGCGTCGAGAACAAGCACCCCTTCGGCAAGGAATAGCCCAATCCCGCTCCTCATACCGAGGCGTAGCCGAGTGTATCTTGCCCCTTCTTATGTGGGCGGTGGGTAGGGCTTGGCTCCCCCTTGAGGGGGAGCTCCCGCGTAGCGGGTGAGGGGGTGTTCCCCCCCAAACTATAACCCAACCCAAACCAAGGCGGGCAATTCGCCCGCCTTTTATAATTTGTACTTATAATACTTATAATAAACAACTATATTCGCATAAACTTAAAGTATTTGACCGCTTTCATGAATATGATTATACTATTAAGGCATACCAAGTGAATTTATTCAGGAGAGCAGTATGTTGGAAGGTCAGTTCCGCAACCCCTCGGGGTGTGCGATCTCGGGCGTCATCGACCGCAGCGGCCGCCGCATGAGCGGCGAGTGCATGATCCGCTCCATCACCACCATGCACGACAGGAGCAACGGCCTCGGCGGTGGCTTTGCGGGCTACGGCATCTATCCCGAGTACAAGGATTACTACGCGTTTCATCTCTTTTACGACGGCGCCGCCTCCAAAAAGGAGACGGAAGATTTCATCGGCCAGCACTTCGACGTCGCCTTTCAGTCGGCGATCTCCACCCGCAAGACGGCGGGGGTGACCGATGCGCCCGTCATTTTCCGCTACTTTGTCCTGCCCGATTCCCGCAAATTGGAGACCCGCAAGCTCGATGAGGAGGAATACGTCGTCCGCGCCGTCAACAAAATAAACACCGAGATCAAGGGCGCCTACGTCTTTTCGTGCGGCAAGAACATGGGGATTTTCAAGGGCGTGGGCTTCCCCGAGGACATCGGCAGGTTCTACCGCCTCGATGAGTACGAGGGCTACGCGTGGACATGCCACGGCAGATATCCCACCAACACGCCGGGCTGGTGGGGCGGCGCGCACCCCTTCGGGCTGCTCGACTACTCCGTCGTGCACAACGGCGAAATTTCCAGCTACGATGCCAACCGCCGCTGGATCGAGATGTACGGCTACAAGTGCAACTTGCAGACGGATACCGAAGTCATCACCTACATCGTGGACTTTCTCCTCCGCAAGAAAAAACTCACGCTCCAAGAGGTCGCCAAGGTCATCTCGGCGTCCTTCTGGACGACCATCGACAGCAAGCCCGAGGAGGACAGGGAGCAGGAAATTTTGCTGCGTAAAATGTTCCCGTCCCTCCTCATCAACGGGCCCTTCTCCATCATTTTCGGCTACACGGGGGGACTCATGGCGCTCAACGATCGGCTCAAACTCCGCTCCATGGTCGTCGCCGAGCATGGCGACAAGGCGTACATTGCGAGTGAGGAATGCGCCATCCGCGCCATCGAGCCCACGCTCGACTACGTGCGCGCGCCCCGCGGCGGCGAGCCCGTCATCTTTGAACTTTACGGGGGTGTGAAATAATGCAGCCGCTCTTTATCTACCCCGAATATGAAATTGTCCGCGACAGGGAGAACTGCATCGCCTGCCGCGTGTGCGAGCGTCAGTGCGCCAACGAGGCGCACCGCTACGACGAGGTCAACCGTAAGATGGTGTCCGATAGCACCAAGTGCGTCAACTGCCACCGGTGCGTCGCCCTGTGCCCCACGCACGCCCTCAAAATCAAGAAATCCGAGGACGCCTATAAGCTCAACGCCAATTGGACGGCGGACGCCCTCAACGAGATCTACCGTCAGGCGGGCACGGGCGGCGTGCTCCTCTCGTCCATGGGCAACCCCAAGCCCTACCCCGTCTATTGGGATAGGCTGCTCGTCAACGCCTCGCAGGTCACCAACCCCTCCATCGACCCTCTCCGCGAGCCCATGGAGACGACCGTCTACCTCGGCAGCAAACATGCCGAGATCGTCCGCGACGAAAAGGGACGGTTGAAGGATACCCTCGCCCCCCAGCTCAAACTCAAAACGCCCATTCTGTTTTCGGCGATGAGCTACGGCTCCATCTCCTATAACGCCCACGCGAGCCTCGCCCGCGCCGCCGAACAACTCGGCATCTACTACAACACGGGCGAAGGGGGGCTCCACCGCGACTTCTATAAATACGGCAAAAATACCATCGTGCAGGTCGCAAGCGGCAGGTTCGGCGTGCACCCCGAATACCTCGAAGCGGCGGCGGCCATCGAGATCAAGATGGGGCAGGGGGCGAAGCCGGGCATTGGCGGGCATCTTCCCGGGGCGAAAATTACAGACGCCGTCTCCACCACCCGCATGATCCCCAAGGGCGTGGACGCCATCTCGCCCGCCCCGCACCACGATATCTATTCCATCGAGGACTTGCGCCAGCTCATCTTCTCGTTGAAGGAGGCCACGGCGTACAAAAAGCCCGTCATCGTGAAGATCGCGGCGGTGCACAACGTCGCCGCCATTGCGAGCGGCATTGCGCGGAGCGGCGCGGATATCATCGCCATCGACGGCTTCCGCGGCGGCACGGGGGCGGCGCCCACCCGCATCCGCGACAACGTGGGCATTCCCATCGAACTCGCCCTCGCGGCAGTCGATAGCCGTCTGCGCGAAGAGGGCATCCGCGATAACGTCAGCATCCTCGCGGCGGGCTCCATCCGTTCGAGTTCGGATCTCGTCAAGGCCATTGCCCTCGGCGCGGACGCCTGTTATATCGGCACGGCGGCGCTCGTCGCCCTCGGCTGTCACCTCTGCCGCAGTTGCCACACGGGCAAGTGCAATTGGGGAATTGCCACCCAGCGTCCCGAACTCGTCAAACGCCTCAACCCCGAGATGGGCGTCGAACGCCTCGTGGGGC
>CANRFK010000160.1 GCA_947629875.1 uncultured Clostridia bacterium | reverse complement strand
GAGCGTGGAGGAGATCGATAAGATCGTCGCCGCCAAGGAAAAGGAGCTCATGACCGTCTGATGGCGTCGAAACCCGGTGCAATGCCCCAACATGTTGCCGTCATCATGGACGGCAACGGGCGGTGGGCGAAAAAGCGGCTTCTTCCGCGCAGTGCGGGGCACCGTGCGGGCATGGATCGCATGGTCGCCCTCTCGGGGCACGCCTTCGATCGGGGCGTAAAGTATCTCACCATGTACGCCCTCTCCACGGAGAATTTATCCCGACCCGAAGAGGAATTAAAGGGACTTTTCCGCCTCTTCCGCGAGTACTTTTCCGCACACGCGGAGACGCTCAAAAAGAAGGATGTTACCCTGAACGTCATCGGCGACTTGTCGCTTTTGCCCGCCGACGTTGCGGAAATTATCCGTAGCGGCGTCAAGCGGACGGAGGGAGGCACGCGCGGCACACTGACGCTCGCCATCGCCTACGGCGGCAGGCAGGAGATCGTCGCCGCCGCAAACGAGGCCATAAGGCAGGGCAAAGAAGTGACGGGGGAGGAGTTCGAAAAACTTCTCTGGACGGGGGAGCTGCCCCCGCCCGACCTTCTCATCCGCACGGGGAAGGAGGTGCGCATCTCCAACTTCCTCCTGTGGCAGGCGGCGTACGCCGAACTCTACTTTACAAATACGCTGTTCCCCGATTTTTCCGACGGGGAATTTGACGAAGCCCTCGCGGCATTCGCGGCGCGCGACCGCCGCTTCGGGAAATTATGATGGGAGACAGTATGGAAGAGACCGAAAAGCAAACAACGCCCGCCCCTCAAAAGAAGGGCGGGGACATGAAAAAGAGGCTGCTCACGGGCTTCGTGTACGTCCTCATCCTCATCGCATTTTTCCTGCTGAAAATTTTTGTCTGGACGCCGTACACCACCGCGGCGGGCGAAAAGGTGTCGCTCCGCATCGGGAACCTCTGCTTCGATGTGCTCATCGGCGTGTTCGTCGGCATCGGCACGTGGGAGATGCTCCGCGCCTTTTCCGCACATCTGCACCGCTCGCAGAAGATCATCGTCATGACGTTCGCCCTGCTCGTGCTCGCCGCTTACTCGATCAGCGATTTCTACTTTGCCGATATCCTCGCCATCCGTCTGCCCGATCCCGGGGCGTCCTCGGAGGATATCACGCAGGCCGTGGGGCGCAACTATTCGTTGCACATCTCGTTCGTCGTGTTCATGACGGGCATCGCGCTCCTCTTTGCGCTCCTCGTCATCCACCACGAAAAAGTCAGCCTTGAATCGACGGGATACGCCCTGTTGTCGTACATCTATCCCTCGTTCTTCCTTCTCGTCCTTGCAGTCTGCAACCACCTCGAAAAATATTCCGAACTCGCCATTCTGTTCGTGTTTGTCATCTGCCCGTTCGCCGATTCCCTCGCCCTCGTGTTCGGCAAGGCGTTCGGCAAGAAACTTCCCGCCAAGATGGCGCCGCACGTCTCGCCCAAAAAGACGCTCATCGGCGGCTTCGGCGGACTTGTGGGGGGAGCCATCGGCGCGGTCGTCATCTTCTTTATGTGCTACGGGCTCACCAAGCTCGACGGCATGGGGCTCATCGCTCCCCTCGGGTGGCGCCTTTCGTTGAACGCGCTCGACATCGTGTTCTACATCGCGCTCGGCATTCTCACCGCCGCATTCTCGCAGTTCGGCGATTTGGTCGAAAGCGCCATCAAGCGCAAACTCGGCATCAAGGACATGGGCAAAATTTTGCCCGGCCACGGCGGCATCCTCGACCGCATCGACTCCTCGCTCTATGCGGGGCTCGTCGTCTGCCTTGTCATGGTCGGGCGTATCATGATCGTGGGATAATTTGCATACAATACATTGCCGCCCGCTTGCAAGGCGGGCGTTTTTATCGGGAACAATATGAAGATCGCTCTTGTAGGGTGCACGGGAAATATCGGCAAGCAGGTCGCCGACGTCGTGCGCCGCAACCCCCAAACCTTTTCATTTTCCGCGCTCGTCTGCGGGCGGGACGCGGAGGGTTTGCGCGCGCTCTGCGATGAATTCCACCCCCATATCGCATTTTGCGGCGAAATCGGCGCGGGGGAAGTCTTTGAGGACTGCGACGTCGCCTTCATCGCGGCGAGCGGTTTTGCGGGGCTTGCCTACACCTTGCAGGCGATCGGCTGCGGAAAAAAAATTGCCCTTGCCAACAAGGAGAGCCTCGTCGTCGGCGGCGAACTCGTCATGCGTGCCGCCAAAGAGAAGGGCGTTGAAATTGTGCCCGTCGATAGCGAGCACTCCGCCATCTTCCAAGCCCTCGGCTTTCGGCGCGACGCCGCCTTCAAAAAACTCGTGCTCACCGCGAGCGGCGGGCCCTTCCTCCATTATACCGAGGAACAACTTGCCCGCGTCACCGCAAAGGACGCCCTCAAACACCCGACGTGGAACATGGGCGCGAAGGTGACCGTGGACAGCGCGACGCTCCTCAACAAGGGCTATGAAGTCATCGAGGCAAAGTGGCTGTATGGGGCGAAATTTGACCAAATCGAGGCCGTGGTGCACCCCGAGAGCATCGTGCACTCCCTCGTGTACTTCGAGGACGGCGCCGCCCTCGCCCAACTCGGCTACCCCGATATGCGCGTGCCCATCCAACTCGCGCTCACCTATCCCGAAAGGCTTCCCTGCGAGCGGGAACTCGACCTCGCCGCGCTCGGCGCCCTTCATTTCGAGCGGCTCCCCGCCGAAAAATTCCCCTGTTTCACCCTTGCCGTCGAAGCGGGCAAGGCGGGGGGGACGGCGCCCGCCGTCTTGAACGGGGCGGCGGAGGAGGCGGTGCGCGCCTTTTTGCGCGGCGGTATATCTTTCCCCCGCATCGCAGAAACTATCAAGGACGTGCTCGCACGCGTTCCCCGCGAAGAGGCCGCTTCCTTTGAGGCGGTCGCCGAGGCGGACAGGCGCGCGCGCGAGGCCGCGCGAACGCTTCTCTATGGCAACTGAACTTCTCTCCGCGTGGAACACGGTCGCTTCGGTGCTCCTCGCCATTCTCATTCTCCTTGCGATGATCACCGTGCACGAGTTCGGGCACTACGTCGCGGGGAAAATTTTCAAATTTCAAATTGACGAATTTTCCATCGGCTTCGGACCCGCCTTTTTCAAGATCCGCAAGAAAAAGTCGGGCGAAATTTTCGCCGTGCGTCTTCTGCCGCTCGGCGGCTATTGCGCCTTCCACGGCGAGGACGGCCTCGACGAGGAGGACAAAAAAGAGCCCGCCGAAGAAGCCGCGAAGGGCGCCGAGGAGGGAGCTGCGCCCGAGGGGGAAGAGAGGAAGGCAGACGCAGGGGCGGACGAGCCCGAAAATTGCAAAAACGAGGAAACGTTGTTTGTTTTTCCGCCTCCCGCGGCGGAAAATGCGGCAGAAAATCCCGCGGAAATTGTCGCGGAAGAGGCGGGAGAAAGCGCGGCGGAGCCCTTCTCCAAAGAGCAAAAAACCGCCGCGAAACCCAAGAAGCGGGACTGGAATGACGACGGCACGTTTACCCGCATGAAGCCGTGGAAGCGCATCATCGTGCTCGTTTCGGGCGCGCTCATGAACTACATTTTGGCGCTTCTTCTCATCACGCTGTGCTTCGGCATCTACGGGCAGAGGGTGTTGGAGCTCTACGACGTCGCCGAGGATGAGACGTACGCCGCGATGTCCTTTCAAGAGGGGGACAGAATTTTGGAGGCCGACGGGCGGTGCATCTATCTCACGAGCGACCTTGCCCGCGCGCTCAACGGCTGTGAGGCGGGCGACGAAATGGGCTTCCTCGTCTCCCGCGTGCAGGAGGACGGCTCGAGAAAAGAGGAGCGCATCACGGTGAAACTGCGCGGGGCGGTCTCCCTTAAAAACAGCGCCGACTACACGGGCGTGTGGAATGCGCTGGGCGCGGGCATCGAGACGCGCGAAGACGGCAGGTACTACACCGTGCGCACCGTGAACTACCGCTGCGGTTTTTTCGAAACCATCGGGCACTCCTTTGTGTACTCCTTCAAGATCGCGGGGGCCATCTTCCGCGTCATCGGGGAACTTTTCACGGGCAGGTTAGGCTTAAACGCGCTCGGCGGGCCCGTGACGACCATCCGCACGACGGCGTCCGTCGCCTCGCAGGGCTTCCAAAGTTTTTTGGAGATCGCGGGGTTCATCGGGGTCAACCTCGCCGTGTTCAATCTCCTGCCCATCCCCGCCCTCGACGGCAGCAAGGTGGTGTTCACCGCCATCGAATGGGTGCGCGGGCGGCCGATCTCCCGCAAAATCGAGGCCGTTATCCACGCGGTGGGGTTTGTGCTCCTCATCGGGTTCGCCATTTTGGTGGACGTTCTGCAATTTATTTGAAGGGGGAACGATATGATTATGCGCCCGCGCGGCTCTGCCGCGCGGGCGCATAAATTTTCGCAAAATTTTGTGCGAGGGGTATTGTCTTTCACGGAAAAATGTGGTAGAATAGGAAATGGTAGACAGCCAAAATTTTTCGGAGGATTCATCTTATGCAATATTCACGCGAAGTGGAAGAGATGACCTGCATCGCAAAGGGGCCGTGGCACGACCCCGCGCCCATCCCCGAAGAGGGAAAATGGGTGTGCGCGAAGCAGATCACCGACATCAGCGGCTTTACCCACGGCATCGGTTGGTGCGCTCCCCAGCAGGGCGCGTGCAAACTCACCCTCAATGTGAAAAAGGGCGTCATCGAAGAGGCTCTCATTGAGACCATCGGGTGCTCGGGCATGACGCATTCCGCCGCCATGGCCGCGGAAATCTTACCCCATAAGACCATTTTGGAGGCGCTCAACACCGACCTCGTGTGCGACGCCATCAACACCGCCATGCGCGAACTCTTCTTGCAGATCGTGTACGGCAGAACGCAGTCGGCCTTCTCCGACGACGGGCTCGTCGTGGGCGCGGGGCTGGAAGATCTCGGCAAGGGGCTTCGCTCGCAGGTGGGCACCATGTACGGCACCGCCAAGAAGGGCGTGCGCTATCTCGAGATGGCGGAGGGGTACGTCACCCGCCTCGCCCTCGACAAGGACGACCAGGTGTGCGGCTATGAGTTTGTCTCCCTCGGCAAGATGACCGACTTCATCAAGAAGGGCGCAGAGCCCAACGAGGCGTGGACGAAGGCGATGGGGCACTACGGCAGATTTACGCCGGAGCAGGGCGCGGTGAAGTACATCGACCCCCGCAAGGAATAAGGAGGCGCAACATGGCTTTGTTTGAAGGTTATGAGAGAAGAATTGACAAAATCAACAAAACGCTGTCACAATACGGCATCAAATCGATAGAGGAATGCCGCGACATCTGCCTTTCCAAGGGCGTGGATTGCGAGAAACTCGTGCGCGGCACCCAGCCCATCTGCTTTGAGAACGCGGTGTGGGCTTACACCGTGGGCGCGGCCATCGCCATCAAGAAGGGCTGCACCAAGGCCGCGGACGCCGCCGCCGCCATCGGCATCGGGCTGCAATCGTTCTGCATCCCCGGCTCCGTCGCCGAGAACAGAAAGGTTGGCCTCGGGCACGGCAACCTCGGCAAGATGCTCCTCTCCGAGGAGACGGAGTGCTTCTGCTTCCTCGCGGGGCATGAGAGCTTCGCCGCCGCGGAGGGCGCCATCTCCATTGCGATGAATGCCAACAAGGTGCGCAAGAACCCGCTGCGCGTCATTCTGAACGGCCTCGGCAAGGATGCGGCGTTCATCATTTCCCGCATCAACGGCTTCACCTACTGCGAGACGGTGTTCGACCCCTACACCGAGACGGTGAAGGTGACCAAGGAGGTCGCCTATTCGGACGGCCCCCGTGCCAAAGTGAAGTGCTACGGCGCGGACAACGTGCCCGAGGGCGTCGCCATCATGAAACTCGAGAAGGTGGGTGTCTCCATTACGGGCAACTCCACCAACCCGACGCGTTTCCAGCACCCCGTTGCGGGCACCTACAAGAAGTGGTGCGTGGAGAACGGCGTGAAGTATTTCTCCGTGGCCTCCGGCGGCGGCACGGGCAGAACGCTGCACCCCGACAACATGGCGGCGGGGCCTTCCTCCTACGGCATGACGGATACGATGGGCAGAATGCACTCCGACGCGCAGTTTGCGGGCTCCTCCTCGGTGCCTGCGCACGTCGAGATGATGGGGCTCATCGGCATGGGCAACAACCCCATGGTCGGCGCGACGGTCGCCGTCGCCGTGGCAGTCCAAGAGGGTATGGCGAAATAAAATAGGTAAAACGCTGTGAGAAAAGCGGCCGCGCCTTCGGGTTGCGGCTGTTTTTTTGTGAGATGGGGTCGGGGATAAGCCCCTCGGTGTGTTCCTCTTCCTACCCGGAATGGCGCGGGGAGGGGGATAAGACAGACTGCGCTCGGGAGGACATTTTTCATGCCCGCGCGGGGACTTCTACTGCGGGTAGATATAAATCGGGACGCATCGTTAAAAAGTAAGACAAATAGAGAAAAAGAAAGATAAAAAAGATAAAGAATACGCGGAAATGCAGGTAAGGAAGATAGATAAAAAAGGCGGGAAAGGGTCAGAGGAAAAGATAAAGCGGCATGGATTTCGTGGCCATGGCGGGGCAATTCTACTGTTGGTAGAGATGGAGCGGGACGCATCAAAAAGGGACGAAGACGGATAAAAAAGGTAAGTTTTTTTGATTTAGTTTGAATTATTTTAATTTCATTTTTATTTTATGTCTTCTTACTTTTTTATCCTTCTTTTCGGTGTTTCTTATTGCCGTCCGAACGGGGGTGAGTACGATCTGCTCTTCCGGAACATCACCGAAAAACAGGACGGCCCTTGCGTTCCTCTTCCTACCCGGAATGGCGCGGGGAGGGGGATAAGACAGACTGCGTTCGGGGAGAGGAACCCTCTCAGTCTCGGCGATGCCTCGACGGCTCCCCAAGAGGGGGAGCCAAGCGGGAGGAGTGTGTTCAGGGAAGATACACTCACCCCGCGCCCGCCGCGTGAAACGCGGCGGGCGCGGGGCTCGGTATGAGGGACGGCAGGCGCGGGCGCCTAATGAGCGGGCTCGGCATGAGGATATAAGCAATACGGGATGGGGGGGACCTACCCTTTCGGAAAGGGGAGGGCGGCACGGTAAAGCCGTGACGGGTGGGGATAGGGGTGCCTCCTCATCACCGCCTGCGGCGGAGCTTCTCCTCCAAGGAGAAGCCACTTGCCCCACCCCCTTTATCCCCCTCCCGAGGAGGGGGCGAGCAAGGAGGGCTCCCGAAAAAGATTTGCGCAGCAAAGATTTTTCGGGAAGAGGCGCGGGCGTGAAAGCAAAGCGTTTGCCGTAGGTGAACGCATGCGAAGCTCGCCCTGCGCAGGCGAGGCGCATTCAGGTAGAAGGCAAGATACACTCGCCCATGCCCGCGCCAAAGGCGCGGGCATGGGCTCGGTATGAGGAAGGAGGGGATCTTATATACCGAGTGGAGCGACAGGGCGAGCGCGCGGCAAGATATGCACACGCGCCGACGAGCGGGCGGGATTTCGGCGAAATTTTGTTTGAAAATGCCATCAAACGGTTGACAAATAATAGGGAATCTATGATAAAATATAAGAGGGAGTTTCCCAACGGAGGAAAACAATGAAACGTCTTGCGTGCGTTCTTCTCGCAACTGTGCTGGCGGCAGGGGTGTCGCTGCTTTCCGCGTGCGGCGAGCAGGAGAATCCCCTCGGGGGCGATGCGCAAACGACAGAGACCCAAACGGCGCCGCTTCCCTCGGTTCCGTCCGAAGAGGAGGTCGGGAAGCAAGAGCCCGAAGAGCAGCCCGAGGTGACGGAGCCCGAAGAGCAGCCCGAGGAGCAGATCTCGCCCCTCGCCCTGTTGGAGAGCGTGAGCCTCGAAACGGCGTTCGGCGATACCGCAGAGCCGTCGTGGTCGTATGCCCTGCAAATCGCAGGGGCGCTGTCGGCGGAATATTCCTTCCGCTGGACGTCGGAGATAAGCGGCAGGGAAAAATTTTACGCGGGGCTCGCGGCGGAGGCGTCCATTTCGGATACGCTCGGCGTGCGCGCTTCGGATGCAAATCCGCTCGGGTTCGACCTCTTCGGCGGCGGTGCGGCGGGGCTTGCCTTCACCTATACGGGGCCCGGATCGGATTCCGAGCCCGTGGAGAAGAACTTTGAGGCGGGCATCCGCCACGACGGCGACCTCGTGTGGTACGCGCGCGAGGGGGAAGCGGAGAAGAACATCGATATCTCGACGATCTCCGAATACCTCTCCGAGGCGGCGCAACTTGAGGTGTACGCCGGCATCATGGAGGCCGTGGAGACCATTCCCGCCGAACTCGAAAAGGGGCTCTCCCTCCGCGTGGGCGTGGAGAAGCTCATCGACCTCGGCTTTACCGTGGAGATCGACGACACGGCGGGGCTCACCGTCCGCATTGTGGCGGAGAAGGGGTTCTTTACCGACCTTCTGAACGACGCGCTCGAGGAATTTTTGCCCGCCGATTGGCTCAAATATATCCCGCGCGCCGACTTCCGCTATACCTCCACTGACTTCGATATCACGATCGCGTTTGACGAAAACGGGCTGTTCAAGGAATACACCGTGAAAAACGACGTGCAGCTGGGGATCTCGCTCGAAGTGAGAGGGCTGTTTTTGTGCGAGAGCACGATGGGAACGGGCGGCACGTTCTCCGTCACCGCGTACAGCGGCGAAGTGCCGGGGTTCGGCGCGGAAGAGGGCGGCTCTGAGAGCGGCGACATCGAACAGGGCGGCGGCTCGGAAGAGGGTGGCTCGGATAGCAGTGACGGTTCGGAAGAGAGTGGTGACAGCTCGGAGAGCGGCGACGGCGAACAAAGCGGCGGCTCGGAAGAGAGCGATAACGGCTCGGAAGAAAACGGTTCGGAAGAGAGCGATAACGGCTCGGAAGAAAACGGTTCGGAAGAGAGTGACGACACGACTCTGTGATGCGGTTTGCGCCCTGCGTGCTTCGCGCAAAGAGGACGATGCGGTGACCGCGCGGTTCGGCGGATGCACGAAAATTTCGCCAAAACCGACAACGTATGTGTGTTTTCGGTAAAAGCGGGAAGAATTTATACGGAAAAAACGGGGCTCAAAGCGGCGTTCTGCGCCGCGGCGGCGGACGGAATTTCCGCGGAGGAGATAGCATGAAGGTACTTGTGACGGGCGGCGCGGGCTTCATCGGCTCGCATACTGTGGTCGAACTCTTGGAGGCAGGGCACGAGGTGGTCGTGGTGGACAATCTCTCCAACTCCTGCCGCGAGGCCATCACCCGCGTGGAGAAGATCACGGGCAAAAATGTCATCTTTTACGAAAACGACGTGCGTGACGCGGCGGCCATGGAACTTGTATTTGCGGCGCACGACATCGATTGGGTCATCCACTTTGCGGGGCTCAAGGCGGTGGGGGAGAGTGTTGCAAAGCCCATCGAATATTACGACAACAACCTCGTCTCCACCCTCGTTTTGTTGCAGACGATGAAGCGGCACAACGTGAAGCGCATCGTGTTCTCGTCCTCGGCGACGGTGTACGGCGAGCCCGAGCGGCTTCCCCTCGACGAAAATTGCAGGGTGGGCGGCACGACCAACCCCTACGGCACGAGCAAACTCATGCAGGAGAATATCCTGCGCGACGTGTATGCCTCGGATGGGGAATGGAGCATCGTGCTGTTGCGCTATTTCAACCCCGTGGGCGCGCATGAGAGCGGGCTCATCGGCGAGGACCCCAAGGGAATTCCCAACAATCTCATGCCCTACGTGGCGCAGGTGGCGAGCGGAAAGCTACAAAAGATCGGCGTGTTCGGCAACGATTACCCCACCCCCGACGGCACGGGCGTAAGGGACTATATCCACGTCGTCGACCTCGCGAAGGGGCACGTCTGCGCCATTGAAAAGCTGAACAAAGCGGGCGTGCACATCTACAACCTCGGCACGGGCAACGGGTACAGCGTTCTCGAGATGATAAAGGCGTTCTCCGCGGCGTGCGGCAGGGCGCTGCCCTACGAAATAAAGCCGAGGCGGGCGGGGGACATCGCCGCGTGCTATACCTCGAGCGCAAAGGCGGAGAAGGAACTCGGCTGGAGGGCGGAGCGGGGACTTCAAGAGATGTGCCGCGACCAGTGGAATTGGCAGAAGAAGAATCCGCAGGGGTACGAATTTCGTTGAATTTCTTTTCTCGAATGCGGCTTGTGGCCGCATGCTCGAAAATAAATTCAACGAGGAATGTAACACGTATGGGATATTGACCCTATCTCAATCTACGCTTGCCCTGACATTAAGCCTACGGTAGTGTGGCAAATGGGGGCGTGGAGCGGCGGGGAACCCGCCTCCCACCACCCCGCGCGCACCATTCGTCTACTAAGCGCGGCACGAGGAGCGTAGCGACGAAGTAGCGCCGCCGTGCAGTAGCTCGGCGGCGCGTGAGTGTATGAGGGGGTGCGCGGGGCGGTACGAGGGAACCCCTTTCGGCGCGCAAGGGCGCGCGCCACTTCCCCCGAGAGGGGGAAGCAAGGGGACGGGGGCAGACGGATAATATATAATGTAATATATAATGTATAGAGAGGCGCCCGAGAGGGAATAAGATACACTCGCCCGCCGCGCGTCCGTAAAAACGGACGCGCGGCGGGCTCGGTATAAAGGGGGGAGTATGGAGGCGCGGGGCGGGATGAGGAATAATGTGGGCGAATGATGTCACCTCATCACCCGCTACGCGGGAGCTTCTCCTCAAAGGAGAAGCCGAGGGGGCAGGACGAGGAAGGTTCCCGGGGCGCGGTGCGGGATGAGGAATAACGCGGGCGAATGATGTCACCTCATCACCCGCTGCGCGGGAGCTTCTCCTCAAAGGAGAAGCCGATGGGGGCAGGACGAGGAAGGTTCCCAAGGCGAGGGGCGGGATGAGAAAAGTTCCCCGAGGTTTTTATAAAGGTTCCATATCTTGTGGTTTCGGCGGGATAAGACACAATTCGGGCGAAAAATCGGGAAAAAGCCAAAAAATTTTTGCGAAAACCGCGCGCAAATCCTTGACAATCTCCTTGACTTGGCGTAATATATTTCATGCTGTGTCATTATGCAGTGGTGCGTATAGGGTTGAGACGGAAAGTTACTGAAAAATCGAGGTAGAAAGCCCCTCGGCAGATAATTCCCGTTGACAAGTGTGGGAGCGCGACTCCTGCGACGAACCGAGGCTTTTGCGAAAAACACCGCAAAAACGCGTGTTTTTTTGATAAAAATGCTTCGATACGCACGGATACGTTGACGCGGCGATACACAGTTCGTATAAAAAAGGAGTAAGAAAAATGGCAAGTCAGAAAATCAGGATCAAACTTTCGGCGTACGATCACGAACTCGTCGACCAGGCGGCGAGCCGCATCGTGGAGACCATGCAGAAGGGCGGCGCGAAAATCTCCGGACCCATCCCGCTTCCCACGGAACGCGAGATCGTCACCATCCTCCGAAGCCCCCATAAAGATAAGGATTCGCGCGAGCAGTTCGAGCTCCGCACCTACAAGCGCATCATCGACATCTATTCGCCCAACGCGAAACTACTCGACAGCATCCACCTTCCCGCGGGCGTCGACATCAAAGTGAAGTTGTAATACTGCAAAAAGCGGTATTCACGAAAAATAAAAGGAGTGAACTTTATCCATGAGTAAAGCAATCATCGGTCGCAAAGTGGGCATGACCCAGATCTTTGCGGAGGACGGCAAGGTCATCCCCGTCACCGTCGTCGAGGCAGGCCCCTGCCCCGTCG
>CANRFK010000159.1 GCA_947629875.1 uncultured Clostridia bacterium | reverse complement strand
TTCCATTTCGTATGTGCTAAACTGTTTGTGGTATTATTTTGCTCTTGCATTTAATATCCTCCGATTGGTGTAAATTTTTCAGACTGGCAGGTCTTACTCAATTCTACACCAATCGGAGTTACTTTGTCTACCTCATCGGCTTTAGCCTTTCTTGAACCACGCGACTATCGCGTGGTTTTCTTTTAGACAAAAAGACCGCCCCGCGCAACTGCGGGACGGCTTTTTCTGCAAAATGTGCTTCGGGCAATCAGACCATGCCGAGGATGTTGATGCCGAGGATGGACAAAAGCGCCATGATCGAAAAGATCCAGAACAGGATGCGGAACGTCTTGGACTTGCCCTTGGAGTGCGCATACGCGGCGAGGAATACGCTCACGAACAGCGCGAGGTTGGCAATGAGGTTAAAGATACTGATCAGCCGCCCCGCTCCGCCGAGCGAGATGCCGCACCTCGCCACGATCCGCAAGACAAAGGTGATGAGGCTGACGAAGCCCGAGATGATGATGCCCCAAAACGCCGTTACCTTGATGATGCTGTAATTTGTTGTTGTTTCATTTGATTTTTTTGCCATGGTGACGCCTCTCTTTTTTTGATACCTCTATTGTATCACCTTTTCCGCCCCCGCGCAAGGATATGAAAATAAAATTTTAAGGGCAATCCGTCGAATTTTCCGAAATTTTTCGGGGAGCTGTCCGAGGGGGAAAATTGTCGCCCTCGCGGAGGAACGCTCTTCGTGGCGCGGCACGGCATTTAGTGGGAAGCCGACAAAAGAAAACGCTGCCATTTTACGCCGCGCTTTGAAAGGAGCAAACCGTCCTTTCCGCCTTATACGGTTTGGGACGCGGTGTTTGAAGGTGACCGTTACGCTATAAAGCTCTCATGGCTTTCGTGAAAGGTTTCACCCCCGACTTTCCCTTGAAAAGGGAGCGTCCTATAACGGGAACCAAGGAATAATCTTGCAGGGGGCGCCGCAGCGGCGCAAGATGTTCTCTTTCTCCGCATATTCCTCGCGTTTGTAGACGTTGAGATAAATTTTTCGCAACCCGCGGCACGAACGGAACAGGTGGCGAAGATAGGGAATATCCGCGCTGCCCATCGACAGCCCGAAGAAATACATCTTCTTCGCGCGGCGGATGCCATCAAAGAAATGCTGATGTTTTCCGATTTGCGCGTCCGTATCCTTTTTGTATGCCCGATAGATGGCACGGAATTTTTGAAAGGCTTCGTATTCATAGGCTTCGTACTCCTGCTCCCGATAACCGGGGTCGCCGTGCCCGAATATCGGCTCTTCGTATTTTTCAAGGTTGCCGTGGATGTGGCAGACATCCTGGATGGAGTAAAAGGTCTCGAGCGTGGAAGTATAGTTGAACGTGAGATATTTATCCTTTGGTTTGAGAATTTTCCGAAAGCGGGGAAGGGCGCGCGTTTTCTCGCCCGCCTTGATCTTCTCGTTGAGGGAGCGCGCCCAATGTTCAAAAAGCTCGCGCAGAATGTGGCAGGAATCCCCGCACATATTTGCTCTTTCGGCAAAGGCCGTCTGCGCGGCGCTGTATTCCGTGACATCGTTGGGTCTTTCAAGCCCGTTCAAACAGGACTGCCAATTCAGCTCTGCGAGCATGTCCTCAAAGCGCGCCCAATCCTTTTCTTCCTCCGGTTGCGGGTCGGCTTCGTCGATGAGCCGAAGGAAATATCGGGCGAACTCTTCTTCGGAATAGACTTCCAACCTTTTATAGTTGGTTTGATAGAGCGGCAGCCCGATCTCACCGTCCGGGGTCGCCCGATAGGTATCGATGAGCCATTTGCGGAAATCGGAATAATGTGTGGGGAGCTTGTGCGCACAGTCAAATCCGTTCCCGAAGATATAGACTTTCATGTTCTCTCCTTTTTTCGCCGGTAGGTAAAAAACGCACGATGGGTGGCGGTTTTCCGTCAAAAAATTTCCCCGCAACCTTGGGCTGCGGGGAAATCCTTTCTTCAACAACTTACTTGCGAGGGTTCTTGATGTTTGCCTGTGCGGCTGCGAGCCGAGCGATAGGAACTCTGAACGGCGAGCAGGACACGTAATTGAGCCCGATGTTGTGGCAGAACTCGATGGACGAAGGATCGCCGCCGTGTTCGCCGCAGATGCCGCAGTGGAGCTTCTTGTTGGCCTTCTTGCCCATTTTCACCGCCATCTCCATGAGTTTGCCGACGCCCGTCGTATCGAGACGCGCGAACGGATCGCTCTCGTAGATCTTGTTGGAGTAGTAGGCGGGAAGGAACTTGCCCGCGTCGTCGCGCGAGAACCCGAAGGTCATCTGCGTGAGGTCGTTGGTGCCGAAGCAGAAGAACTGCGCCTCTTTGCCGATCTCGTCGGCGGTGAGCGCCGCGCGCGGGATCTCGATCATCGTGCCGACTTCGTACTTGATCTTCTTGTGCTTGGACTTGATGACCTCTTCCGCCGTCTTGACGACGATATCCTTGACGAACTTCAACTCTTTGACTTCGCCCGTCAAGGGAATCATGATCTCGGGCACGACTTTCCAATCCTTATGGCGCTTTGCAACGGCGATGGCCGCCTTCATGACGGCGCGCGTCTGCATGACGGCGATCTCGGGATAGGTGACGCAGAGACGGCAGCCTCTATGCCCCATCATGGGGTTGAACTCGTGCAGGTCGGCGATGATCTGCTTGATCTCGGCGACGGTCTTCTTCTGCGCCTTGGCGAGCGCCTCGATATCGGCCTCCTCGGTGGGAACGAACTCATGGAGCGGGGGATCGAGGAAACGGATGGTGACAGGCTGGCCGCCGAGCGCCTCAAAGAGACCCTCGAAGTCCGCCTGCTGCATGGGCTCGATCTTGGCGAGCGCCTTCTCCCTCTCCTCCGCGGTGTCGGAGCAGATCATCTGGCGGAACGCGCCGATACGGGCGGGATCGAAGAACATGTGCTCGGTACGGCAGAGGCCGATGCCCTGTGCACCGAACGCCGCCGCCTGCTTGGCATCCTTGGGGGTATCCGCATTGGTGCGGACGCCCAAAGCCTTGTACTTATCTGCAAGCGCCATGATTCTGCCGAAGTAGCCCGAGTTGGGGTCGGCAGGAACGGTGGGGATGATGCAATCGTAGATGTTTCCGGTGGAGCCGTCGAGGGAGATGCCGTCGCCCTCGTGATAGGTCTTGCCCTTGAGGGTGAAGCACTTGTTCTCCTCGTCCATCTTGATGTCGCCGCAGCCCGAGACGCAGCAGGTGCCCATGCCGCGGGCAACGACGGCCGCGTGGGAGGTCTGCCCGCCGCGGACGGTGAGGATGCCCTGCGCGAACTTCATGCCCTCGATGTCCTCGGGGGAGGTCTCCAAACGCACGAGCACGACCTTCTTGCCCTGCTTGCCTTCCTTGACGGCGTCCTCCGCGGTGAACACGATGGTGCCTGCCGCGGCGCCGGGGGAAGCGGCGATGCCCTTGCCGACGACGTTGTTCTTATCGGCCTCTTTCAAAGCCTTGGGGTCGAATTGCGGGTGAAGGAGCATGTCCAAAGACTTGGCGTCGATCTGCATGAGGGCTTCCTGTTCGGTGATCATGCCCTCGTCGATGAGGTCGCACGCGATCTTGATGGCGGCAGCCGCCGTGCGCTTGCCGTTGCGGGTCTGGAGCATGTAGAGCTTTTCGTTCTCGACGGTGAACTCCATATCCTGCATGTCACGGTAGTGGTTTTCGAGGATCTTGCAGACTTCCTGGAACTGCTCGTAGACCTTGGGGAACACCTTCGCCATCTGCGCGATGGGCATGGGGGTGCGGACGCCCGCAACGACGTCCTCGCCCTGCGCGTTGGTGAGGAACTCACCCATGAGCCCCTTCTCGCCCGTGGCGGGGTTGCGGGTGAACGCAACGCCGGTGCCGCAGTTGTCGCCCATGTTGCCGAACGCCATCATCTGCACGTTGACCGCGGTGCCCCAGCTGTAAGGGATGTCGTGATCCATGCGGTAGACGTTGGCGCGGGGGTTGTCCCACGAACGGAACACGGCCTTGATGGCCTCGAAGAGCTGTTCCTTGGGATCGGTGGGGAAGTCCTTCCCGAGCTGCTTTTTATATTCCGCTTTGAATTGGTTGGCGAGCGTTTTGAGATCGTTTGCGTCGAGCTCGACGTCCTGCTTCACGCCCTTCGCTTCCTTCATCGCGTCGATGAGCTTTTCAAAATACTTCTTGCCCACTTCCATGACGACGTCCGAGAACATCTGGATGAAGCGGCGGTAGCAGTCCCACGCCCAGCGGGGATTACCCGACTTCTTGGAGATGACCTCGACGACTTCCTCGTTGAGCCCGAGGTTGAGGATGGTATCCATCATGCCGGGCATGGAAGCGCGTGCGCCCGAACGCACCGAGACGAGCAGGGGATTTTCCTTATCGCCGAACTTCTTGCCCGTGATCTTTTCCATCTTGTCGATGTATTCCATGATCTCGGCCTGGATCTCGGGATTGATCTGTCTGCCGTCCTCATAATACTGCGTGCACGCCTCCGTGGAGATCGTGAAGCCCTGCGGGACGGGCAGGCCGATGTTCGTCATCTCCGCGAGGTTGGCGCCCTTTCCGCCGAGAAGCTCTCTCATGTTCGCGTTGCCTTCGGTGAAAAGGTAACAATACTTCTTTGCCATCAAAAATTCCTCCTGAATAAATTCGTTTTAGACCGTTTTTCATTGTACAACAATTTTGGAAAAATGACAAGCCTTTCGCGGGAGAAAATAGGCAAAACCGCTGCAATTTTTGCAAAAAAACAGCCCGCCGAAGCGGACTGCCTGCCGGCAAATACCTTTTCTTGCCCGATGTAAACTTTTTCCGGCTTCCCGATTTATGCCGCGGTGAAGGAAAACACCACACACACAATACCTTCAGAGGCGTTTTCAGAGGCGCTCGTCTCATATATAATTTCAAACCCTTCCTCTGTTTTTTGGCCGTACCAGGTTTCGCCTATTGAACCCGGGTACTGTTGTTCCATAGATTCGAAAAGTTCTCCCTTCAAAATATATTTGTCGCCGTCCATTGTATAGCCTATCGTCGATGCGGCGTCCATGAGCCGCCACTCGATCTCCCCGTTTCCGACGATAATATAACTGCCTTGGTAGGCCTCGGTCATCATGTCCACGGGGGCGCCGGCGCCGAGGAGAGTCCCTTCGTCCCGCGCTTCCTTAAAGATGTACTTCGTGCCTTTTTCGCCGCAAGCGACGAGCGTAAGGCAGAGAATGGCTGCCGCCAACATGGCGGCAAAATACTTGAATGCTTTTTTCATATTTTTCTCCTTGTTTGAAGTCAGGCCGCCGCACGGTGCCGGCATGACCGCGCGGAAACGTCCTGTTTTTCATTATAGCCGCCCCCCCCCGTTGTCAAGCGTTTTCCACATACATGAAAAAATTTTTGAAAGCAGGCACAATTTTTCGCATGAAAAAAAGCCCCCCGCGTAAGCGGAGGCGGCGGAACGAACGAATAAATTTTAAGCCGCGTGGGTGAGCCCGGCGGGCTTCTCTTTGCGCTTCTTCCGCGCTCCGCGGGGAGCGCCGTCCGCACCCTTTTTGCGATTATGGTTCACGAGCAAGAAGGTCGTGATGAGGAAGACATCGGCAAACAGCCATGCGACGGCATTGGAGAAGCAAAAACCGGTGTATTCCCATATCCGCACGAACACGAACGCAGTGAGCGCGCGCCCCGCAAGTTCGGTGACGCCCGCAAACATGGCGACGCCGCTCTTGCCCATCCCCTGCAGGGCGTTGCGGAACACATAGATGATCCCGAGCAGCAGATAGCATCCGCTTTGAATGAGGAGAAATTTCTGCCCGTAGCCGAGGATATCATGGAAGTAAAGTTGCAGCGTTTGGCTTGTTTCCGTCTTTAAGAAGAGCCGCATGAGGGGGAAGCACAGCCCGTAGCAGAACGCAAACCCGATCGCCGCGGAGGCGACGGAATACACCATGCCGACGAGGATGCCGCGCTTCACCCGCTTATAGTCGCCCGCGCCCGTATTCTGCCCCACATAGGTCGCCATCGCCGCGCCGATCGCGACGAAGGTCTGCGTTGCAAAGGCGTCGATCTTGCTCGCCGCGACATAGGCCGTGACGGCGCCGGGATAGGCGGCGTCGAGCCCGTTGAGCGCCGTCTGCTGGAAGATGGAGCCGATCGCGGTGATCGAGAATTGCAGCGCCATGGGAAGCCCCACCGCAAGAAGTCCCCACGCGAGGCGGGTATCCCATTTCAGCGACGCACGGCCGATGCGCAGTTCGCGGTAGCGCTTGAACATATAGATGAAGCAGGCGATGCCCGAGAGGAGCTGGCTCACAACGGTCGCAAGCGCCGCACCGTGGTAGTGCAGTTTGCAGCCGAGGATGAAGGCAAAGTCCAACCCCACGTTGAGGCAGGCGGCGGCGACGAGGAAGAAGAGCGGCGTTTTGCTGTCCCCCACGGCGCGTAAAATGTTTGCCCCGAGGTTATAGAGCATGGACGATACGATGCCCGAAAAGATGACGAGAAGGTAGCTCTCCGCATAGCCGAAATACTGCGTCGGCGTACCCATGAGGCGGAGAAGGGGGCCCGTGCAGGGGACGGCGACCGCGGTGAGAACGACGGTGAGCCCGCCGCCGAGCACGAGGGAGAGCCCGATGGCGTGGCGCATTCCCTCATAGTCCCCCGCGCCGTACCGCTGGGAGATCTTCACGCCGAAGCCCGTCGTTACGCCGTTCACGAACCCCAAGACGAGAAAGGTGATGGCGCCCGTCGACCCGACGCCCGTGAGCGCATCCGCCCCCACCGTATGCCCGACGATGAAGGTATCCGTCATGTTGTAGAGTTGCTGGAACACGCAGCCGAGAAAGACGGGCAAGGCGAACAAAAGGATGAGTTTGAACGGATTGCCCTTTGTCAGGTCTTTCATAAAAAATCCCGATCCCACGTCCGATTTTCTTTTGCGATGATATTATATTCCGTCCGAAAAAAAATGCAACTGATTTTATACCCTTTCCGAAAAAAAACAGCCCGCCGAAGCGGACTGCCTGCCGGCAAATACCTTTTACTGCCCGATGTGAACTTTTTTCGGCTTCCCGATTTATGCCGCGGTGAAGCAATACACCACACGCATAGTACCGGCGGCGATGATCGTCTCCGTTATAATTTCAAACCCTTCCTCTGTTTTTTGGCCGTACATGGTTCCGGCTACTCCCCCGGGGATCTCCTGCTCCAAGGTTCCGGCAAATTCTCCCCCTATAATATATTTGTCGCCATCCATTGTATAGGTCATCGTCTGTGCGGTGTCCTTCATCCACCACTCGATCTTCCCGTTTCCGACGATAATATAACTGTCCTGGTAGAGTTTGCTTAGCGTATCCACGGGAGCGCCGGGAAGATCTCCTTCGTCCTTTATTTCCTTAAAGGTATACTTCGTGCCTTTTTCGCCGCAAGCGACGAGCGTAAGGCAGAGAATGGCTGCCGCCAACATAGCGGCAAAATACTTGAATGCTCTTTTCATATTTTTCTCCTTGTTTGAAGTTTGGCCGCCGCACGGTGCCGGCACGACCGAGCGGAAACGTCCTGTTTTTCATTATAGCCGCCCCCCCCCCGTTGTCAAGCGTTTTCCACATACATGAAAAAATTTTTCGTTTTTCTTTGTAAAAACGGCTCCCGTAAAGGAAGCCGTCTGCGCAGTGCGGGTTATAAATCCTTTTTCTCTCCCGGGCGGAACACGAGTTCGAGGTCGGTCTCCGAAATGGGCGATTCGACGGTGTCCGCGCCCGTCTCGTCGGGAAAAAAGACGAGCCACTTGCCGCCGATCTTCCGCGGGTCGAGAATGGTGCCCACCATGCCCTTGTGCACACCGTTCTTTGCGTATTCGGGCTTTTCCGCAAGCACTTTCACCATGTCCAATTCTTGCAGGCGCTTTTCTCTGAACCGAGGTTTTTTCGCCGGATCTTGTGTCGCAACCCATTCGGCAAATTTTTGCGTGGCTCTTCCGGGCCACTTTTGATAAAATTCCAAATTCTCGTTCTCCGTCCACGCCCAGGCGCTGTCGCCGGTATCTTCCGAATTATAGAAGAGCACGAGGCTCTTCTCCCCTTCTATTCTCGTGACCGTCCCATAGCACCCCTCGTGTATCCCGCACACGGCAAGCGCCTCCACCTCTTTGTTCAGTTTGACATCATCGTATAATTCGAATTTCATTTCACCGCCCCCGAAAACGGCGTTGCGCAGGTGATCCGCCCCAAAGGATGCACCAACCAACCCGTCTTTATCATGATATCATGTTTTTCCCGATCTTGCAAGACAATCGTGATCGTGATTCGCTGTCCGTATTCGTTTGCGAATTGCAGACGATAATCTCCGCTTAAATATTTTTCTTTTGCCTGCCGTTCGACTTCTTCTTTTAAGTTCTCTGCGTCGCCGATATTGTAGCCCCAATCTTCGAACAAATAATTTTTCCCGCGACTGTTGTCATACCGAAAAATATATTCCGTCAATTTTCTGATGTCACAATACGCCGTCAAACTGTCATACGAAACCGAGACGGGCAATAAAAGACAATCGCAATAGATATGTTGCGGATAGGTAGGTTTGTTATTCCACATAAAATAGCAACCCGAAAGTGCAGTGCATTTTTTACAATGGGAATATTGCAACAACTTATCCCGCACCATTTCACGCTTTGCCCCTTCTTCGTCTGGAATCATATAATGATACCATTTGATCCAACTCATTCTTTTGGAATTTCCTCCTTTTTCTCTTTTTCTTTCAGTATAACATGCAAAATCTGTTTGCCCGGTGATGTATGACACGAAATTTTCATTTTCCATCAAATTTTTTTCGCCCGTTTTTCTCTTTTGTAAAAAATGTTCAAACCTCTCGGATTGCTGTTGACAACTTGCAAAAAATGTGTTACACTTCTGTTATCTTTTCAAGAGGAGCAAAACGATGATCCAATATTCCATGAAGGCGCTCACCGCCGACGAACTTTCCTTTAAGGTCAACCCCATCCAGGCGCAGCCCAACGCCAAGTTTGAGATCAAACCCTATTTCTCCCGCCAAATCAGGCAAGCAAACGAAAACCCCAAGATCAACATCGTCATTTTGGAGTGCAAGATCGAGAGTACGGAGGAAAGCCCCAAGCCCTTTAACCTCCTCGCGCGCTTCGTGGGCGTGTTCGAGGTGGAAAACATGACGACAGAGGAGGACAAGCGCACCTTCGCCGTGAACGCAACGGAGACCATGTTCCCCTACCTGCGGGCGGCGATCACCAACCTCACGGCGGACGCGCTCATCAACCCGCTGACGCTCCCCGCCGTATCGGGCGCGACCATCTTCCCCGACGACCGGGGCGCCAGGCAATTCACGCTCAACGTCGATCCCAACGTTGTGAACTGATGCAAAAACGCCCGTCGCTTGCGGCGGGCGTCTCTTTTTTACGGAGAACTTTATGGACGAAATTTTTGAGCCCGCGGAAGAGCCCGTTCCGCAGCAAGAACCTCAACAAGAACAAGCGCCGCAAGAGCCGCACCCTCCCCGCAAGGGACTTTGGGGGAAGATAGACGGCTTTTTCGGCATCACAAGAAGCGGCTCCAACTACCGCACCGAGATCATTGCGGGGCTCACCACGTTTATGGCGATGGTGTACGCCCTTTTGGTCGTGCCCGGCATGTACGAAGTGGACGACGCCTATCCCTACGTCTCCTTCGGCGCGGTGTACATCGCAACGGCGCTCGGCGCCATCGTGGGCACCGTCTGCATGGCGTTCATCGCCAAGATGCCCCTCGCGCAGGCCTCGGGGCTGGGCGCAACGGCGTATATCACGGGCACCCTTCTCGGCGGCGGGCTGGGGCTCACCTACGCCAACGCCATGATCTTCGTGCTCCTCGACGGCGCGATCTTCGTGCTTCTCACCGCAACGGGGGCAAGGAAGAAGATCCTCGCCGCCATTCCGAAGGAAGTCAAAATGGTGCTCCCCGTGGGCATCGGCATGTTCATCGCCTTCATCGGCTTTCAAAATGCGGGCGTCGTGCAATTTTCGGATAATGCAGGAAAAATAAGCATCGTCTTTGCCTCTTTCAACGTTTTGAGCAAGACTCTCCTCTATAAGGACGCCATCGCCGCGTTTGTCGCCATCTTGGGCGTCATCGCCATTGCCGTTCTCGCCAAGAAGAACGTGAAGGGCTCCATTCTCTGGGGCATGCTCGGGGCGGCGGCGCTCTACTACGCCCTCATCGGCCTCGGCTGCGCGTGGAATGCCTATGGTTGCCGCGGCGTGTTCACGGGCATTGCCGACGGGTTCGAGGATCCCTTCAAGGCGTTCTCCGCATGGGGAACGGAGTCCGTCGGGCAAGTATTCGCAAACGGATTCAACTTCTCGGGCTATCTCGAAGGCCACAGCGCGGGCGCGCTCGTCCTGCTCATCATCACCTCCGCCCTTGCCCTCTGCATGGTGGATATGTTCGATACCCTCGGCACCCTGTACGGGGCGTGCTCCAAGGGCGGGCTCATGGAGAACGGCGAGCCCATGCGCCTCGGGAAGTGCCTCATGTCCAACGCCGTGGCGACGGTCGGCGGCGCGGTGTTCGGCGCGACGACGGTCGCAACCTACGTGGAGTCCTCCTCGGGTGTCGCTGCGGGCGGCAAGACGGGCTTTTCCGCCATCGTGACGGCGCTGTGCTTCGTCGTCGCCATGTTCCTCTCGCCCATCGCAAAACTCATCCCGTCTGCGGCGACCTCCGCCGCCCTCATCTGGGTGGGCGTCCTCATGATGACGTCCGTGAAGGACGTCGACTGGGCAAATCCCGCCGCCGCGCTTCCCGCCTTCCTCACCATCACCGTAATGGCGTTCGGCTACTCCATTACGAGCGGCATCGGCGTGGGCATCATCTCTTGCGTGCTCGTAAAACTCTTCACGGGCAAGGTGAAGGAGATCTCCGTCGTCACGTGGATCGTCGCCGTGCTCTTCCTTGCGACGTTCCTCCTCACAAATTGACGGAATGGGGTGCAAAAACCGATGAAAATTTACGTCGTCCGCCACTGCAGTACGGTGCGCAGCGAACAGAAAATTTTTTGCGGAAGTACGGATATCCCGCTCTCCCCGCGCGGGGAAGAGGAGGCAAAGGCGTCCTCCGCGCTTCATCTTTCGCCCGACGTCATTCTCTCCTCGCCCCTTCTGCGCGCGAGGCAGACGGCGGAGGCGATTGCGGACGGGCGCGACATTCCCATTCTCTACGACGCACGCCTGCGGGAGCGGGACTTCGGCGACTTCGAGGGCACGCCTTGCTCCCGCCCCGACGGCAAAGCGTACCGCCGCAACATGGGGCTTCGGTACCCGAACGGCGAATCCTATCTCGACGTCGCCGCGCGCATCTACCCCTTCCTCGATGAAATAAGGGCGCGCTTTGCGGGGAAGCGGATATGCCTCGTCTCCCACGGGAGCGCGTGCCGCGTCATCCGCTCTTATTTTGCGGAGATGACGGACGAGGAATTTTATTCCTACTCCCAGCCCAACGGCGCGGTGGAGGAATACGAACGATGACGCACGCCATGCGCCTTGCCCCCGCCCCCTTTGCGATGATCAAATCGGGACACAAGAAGTACGAGCTGCGCCTGTACGATGAAAAGCGCCGCCGCATTGCGGTGGGCGACGACATCCTCTTTACAAACACGGAAAGCGGCGAAACGCTGCGGGTTTTTGTGCGAGAGCTCACCCTTTTCCCCGATTTTGCCGCACTCTATGATGCGCTTCCTCTCCTCGAATTTGGCTACACGGAGGAAACCCTTTCCGCAGCTTCCCCCACAGACATGGAGGAATACTATTCCCCCGAGGAAATAGAGGCCTACGGTGTCATCGCCATCCGCCTCTCCCTTGTATAAACGAAGCCGCCCGCGCAAGATTGCGCGGGCGGCTTCGTTTATCCTCTTTAGACGTTTTCCTCGAAGAAATCGAGCAGCGTTTTCCACTTTTCGTCGCGTCCCGTCCTTTCATTCAAAAATTCGTGGCGGGAATTTTCAAAGAGCACCATCTTAACGTTCGTCATGCACGCCTTCCCGGTGTAGAAGCGGCGCAATTTTTCCACGCCCTTGCCCATGTCGCCGACGGGGTCGTTCTCGCCCGAAACGAGAAGCACGGGCATGTCCTTTTTCAGCCCCGCGATATACTTCTTCGTGTACAGCGATTTGAGCCCCTTGAAGAAGTCGCGGTAGAAGCGGTTGGAGCAGGTGAACCCGCACAG
>CANRFK010000158.1 GCA_947629875.1 uncultured Clostridia bacterium | reverse complement strand
TTTGTTTTTGGGGTGATAAAAATAATCGTGTTCTTTGCTGCCGATCAGAGAGGCAACGTACTCCTCCCAGAGCCACGCGCCGTCAAACAAAATGCCGTATATTTGCCGCGGCCCCAGTCCGATTTGATGTTTTTGATGCCGAAGGATCAAGAGGCACAGCCGCTGAAGGGCGAGGTATTCCTTGAAATACGCATGGCGGACGGCGTGTTTTTGATTTTCGTTTATGATTTTTTGCCTGTTGCGGATGGCATAGCCCGGGGTTGCGTTGACAACGAGTTTTACTTCGTCCTTCACATTTTGCAATATCTTGTTTCCGTAGGGCTTTCCTTTGATGAACTCTATGGTATGGCGCACCAATTCCGTTAAACTGTTGTCGTAGGAAAATTCTCTGCAACCGTACGCGATATCGCCGACGAAGGGGGTGTTTTGTTTGATGTGCCTTGCGATATCGATCGTGCCCTTCACGTTGGCGTCGTTATAGAGGTTGCGGATATATTTTTTGAACAGACCCTTCCGCATGGCTTGTTTCAAATAATGGGGAAACAGGAACACCAAAAAATTGAAGAGTTGATTATCCCCGTTGGCGTCGGTTTCGAGGTCGACAAGATTGGGCCACCCGAGTACTTTTCCGAGGAGATACTGCAAAAAGTGATCTTCGCCGTCACGGCAAAAGCGCGATCCGATGATGAGCCGCTCGTCGCCGCAGCCGATAAACCCCATCACATTGCAGGCACGGTAGGAGTCATTCACGCTTTGCAGGATCATCTGGTCTTTGTCAAGATCTTGGGTGTCGGAAAAGATCTCCGGGAACACAAATACGCCCTCTTGTACAAGCCGTTCCAGCGTTTTATCCGCAATTCTGTGGACAAGATGGGGGAGTTTGGCGAACTCCTCCTTCTTGACCTGCTCGTTGTCCTTAATCCTGAGTGGCTCCATCTAACGCGTCCTTCCCGAGAGGTGCTTGCTCCTTATAGGCCTTTTCGAATTCGCTCATTTTGTTTGTATCGTTGTACATTCCGCGGACGTACTCCTGAAGAAGGGGCTGAAGATGGTCGGACCAAAGCTCATCGAAAGTCAACGTTTTCAGCTTTAAGAAATAGGCCGCCCCGATCTGGTAGTTTTCGCCCAGATCGTCGTCGGCTGCGATTGCCTCATTCAGCTGCTTCATGCGGCGGATGGCCTCTTCACGCACCTTCATATCTGAAATTGCGTCAAGCATTTCCAACCGCTCGTCGGCCTTTATCTCCACGAAGCGGAAGCGCCTGCGCATGGCGAAATCAAAGGTGTCGACCGAACGGTCGATGTCGTTCATCGTGCCGATGATGTAGACGTTTTCGGGGATGTAAAATTTTTCTTCGGGATCGGTGTGCAAATTTGCGTACTGCGTGGAGACTTCGCCCGCCCTGCCCCGATAGCCGGGATCGATGGCGAAGAACAGTTCGCCGAATATTTTAGAGATCTCGCCGCGGTTGATCTCATCGATGATAAAGACGTAATTTTTGAGCGCCGCGCCTTCGCCGGTCTCTTGGTAATTTTCGAAATTTTTTCGTGCGCGCCCGACGAAACTCTTGAATATACCGTCCCGAAGTTCAAAACCCATCGTGCCGTCCTGTTTCATCCGCGGGCGGAGCCCTTCTACGAAGTCGGAGTAGTCGTAACTCGGATGAAACTGCACGAATTCCACCTGTTTTTTCTGCTCGTCATCGAGCTGTGCATAATTTTCGCACTGCCCGTTGCTGACGATATCGGCGGCGATCTCCTTTGCCAAATACGATTTTCCCGTCCCCGGCGCGCCCCGAAGGATGATATTCTTTGCCTCGGCGAGCACATAGGAGTAAGGATGTCGGTAGCTGCCCACCTCGGGGTCGGGCGCCTCCGCCTGTGTTTCGGCGGCTTCCGCGGCGGCCGCCGCTTCCTTTTCATCCTTTTCCCGATAGATCAGGATAAATCGGTCGCCCTGCCCGCCAAACCGCTTTAAGCATTCCTGTACAAAATAAATTGTTGAAAAGATGTTCCAACAGTAAAGAACGAATTGTCTGCCGTTATCATAACCGTAGGTCAAATACTCTATGGTGTTGCGGTGCTTCCTGAATTCATCCACATCGGGATAGATGCCGCGGATCATTTCGCTGTTCCGATTATATTGGCAAATCGGGAAAGCCGCTTTTTCATCGGCGGGGAGAGCGGCAAGCTGTTTTTCAAAAACCTGACAGGCAATGCGGGGCATCGTCTGATTGGAGATTTTTTGTTCGTTCCTGTTGTATGTGCGTCTGATGATGGTGCCGTCGGCTTTTTCGAGGTATGTATCCAGCGGTTTTTTGTCATCGCCGAGGCTCAACTTATCCATCGTGAACCTCTTATCCGTCGATTCCACCTTATCGGCCGTGATACAAAGCGTAAACTTCTTGATTTCGACGGTGAACCCACGGCTTGTCAAAAAATTTTTCGCCTCAATCGCATTGTAACTGCCCGTGGAAATTTCGCTTCCGTTTGCAAGATGGTCTGCTACGGCGATCACGTATTTCGGGGCATATCTTTTCCCGTCCTCGGCTACAAGTTCGTATTTATAGCTGAGATTGCTCGTCGGGGTTCCGTTCGCATCGATATATTTCATTGCTTCAAGAATATCCTGATTTGTGATTTTCGGAATTGCCATAAGTTCTCTCCTCGTAATCGTGTTTTTATGTATTATAGCACATTGCCCCGCAACTTTCAATGGGGGACAGTGCGCCTTTTCGGCAAAATATTCGCGGCCGCTCTTTCAGAACAGCGCTTTGATCATTTGGGAGACGTAGGTGACGGGGACGAGGGTGATTTTATCGCGGAATTTTTCGCAGGCCTTTATGTTTTTGGCGGGGAGAATGACGCGCTTGAAGCCCATTTTCAGGCATTCGTTCACGCGGCGTTCGGCAAAATTTACGCCGCGGACTTCACCCGTGAGACCCACTTCCCCGAACACCGCCGTGAATTTTTCCACGGGGATCATCTTTTCCGCCGAGGCGAGCGCGGCGCACACGGCAAGGTCGGCGCTGGGCTCGTTCAAACGGATGCCGCCCATGGCATTCAGGTAAATATCCTGCATGCCGAGCGGCAAGCCGCACCGCTTTTCGAGAACGGCGACGAGCACGATGAGGCGGTTCAAATCTACCCCCAGCGACATTCTGCGGGGAAGGCCGTAGTTCGTCTTTGCCATGAGGGTTTGGATCTCCACCATCATGCAGCGGTTGCCCGTCTCACTCGGCGTGACGACGGCGCCCGCCGCGACGCCGCGGCTGTCCGATAAAAAGAGGGAGGAATAGTCGGTGAGCCCGTAGATGCCCTCGCCCGTCATCTCGAACACGCCCACTTCCTGCACCGAGCCGAAGCGGTTTTTGACGGCGCGTAAGATCTTGAAGTTCTCCGTGCGCTCGCCCTCGAAATACAAAACGGCGTCCATGATGTGCTCCAAAACCTTGGGACCCGCGAGCGTGCCCTCCTTCGTGACATGGCCGATGATGAAGAAGGTGACGCCGCGCGATTTTGCGATGCGCATGAGTTTTGCGGCGCACTCGCGGACTTGTCCCACCGATCCCGCGGCAGAGGTGAGCGTCTCGGTGTAGACCGCCTGAATACTGTCGATGACGACGTATTCGGCGTCGTAAAAATGTTCCTCGGCGTTCTCGATGCACGTCTCATTGAGAAGGAGAAGATTGTCGGAATTGAGGTTGAGCCGTTCGCAGCGGAGTTTGACCTGCGAGCAGCTCTCTTCGGCCGAGAGATAGAGAACTTTGTGCTCCTTTGCAAGGTGCGCCGCGACCTCGGTGAGGAGGGTGGATTTGCCGACGCCGGGATCGCCGCCGACGAGAACCAACGAGCCGCGGACGATGCCGCCCCCTAAAACCACGTCGAGCTCCGAGATGCCCGAGGAGACGCGCTCGTACGTTTCAAACTTCACCTGCGAGAGGGGAAGGGGCTTGGAAGTAAAGGCGGGGCGCGCCGATTTTTTGGCGGGCTCGGGGGCTATCGCTTCCTCCGCGAGGGTGTTGAACTTTCCGCAGTCGGGGCAACGCCCTAACCACTTGGGACTCGTGTAACCGCATTCGGCGCAGACAAATTGTGTTTTCGGCATAGCTTTCTCCTATAAGGTTTTTCATCTTTTTCTTTCCCCCGCCCCGCGCACATTCCCCCCTTCGGGGGGAATGTGCGCGGGGCGGGGGAAAGAAATTTTTTCGGCGCGCGGCCGTATCTCTTTCTTCGCGGGGGGTATGTGTTGTTTTTTCAAGAAGCAACGGGGGGGCTTGGCCGGACTGCGGGGAGGGACATGGACGTAGAGATTTCCTCGGCGATGCTACTTCGTGCGCCGCTCCGCTCGGGCGAGATGACACGATTGCAGCGCGGGGGCGCGATGCGGGGGAAGCCTTCCGCCCGTTCTCCGCCGCGCGCAACGGGGCAGGCAATGGGCGCGGAATGAGGGGCGCCCGTGGCGGCGGGGCAAGGTCAGGCGCCGCCGTGGCGGCGGCGGACGTACTCCTCGTGTTCCTCGGCGGTGACGGTGTTTTCGCCGATGCGCGCCCGAAGCCTTTCCGCCGCGTCGTCGCGTTCGCGCACGGAGAGCGTCTGCGGGCAGAGGGCGAGGTATGTCCTGAGCCGGGCGGGTGTATAGACGAAGCTGCTCTTCACGTGTTCCAAATTTCCCGACAGAAAGACGACGGCGCCTTCGACGGCGCGCGCGCCCGTGACCGCGCGGACGAAGGAGACGTGCCCCTCGTTCTGCTTGACGGGGGAATAGAACGTGTGGCGGATGTCGCCCCTGCCGAGGATCTGCGTCCACTCCTCCCATTCGTCGTCGCCGTAGATGTCGCCCGAGCGGTTCTTGGTCTCGATGACGAACACGCCGCGCGTGGAGACGAGGACGTGGTCGATCTCGGTGGAGGAGCCCGTCCGCTTGCTGCTCAATATGACGTTGTTGAAGAGGGCGTCGCCCGGGAGCATACAGGCGTTGAGGAGCGCGCCGATCTGCCTTTCCCCGAGTTCGCCCTTGCGCTCGCCCGCGCTCTTGCGGGGCTCGGGGGCGCGCCGCGAAGCGGGCTTATGCAAAAGCACAATGAGGATGACGGCTGCGCCGAGTACCAGCGCGACCGCGATCACGCCGATGACGATGAGAAGTTTGCCGCTCATTTTGCGCTCCTTGCAAGGAGTACGGTCGAATAGGCGGTGATGCCGCGGCCTTCGCCGATGTAGCCGAGCTTCTCGTTGGTGCCCGCCGCGATGGCGACAGTTTCGCAGCCGAGGGCGCGGCGCAGGTTTTCGCGCATCTTCTCGATATAGGGCGAGAGGCGGGGGAGTTCGCACAGAATGGAAATGCTCACATTCTTCACGGAAAATCCGACCCCATGTACCATTTTTACGACTTCTTGCAGCATTTCCATGCTGTTTGCGCCCCTGTATTTGGGGTCGGTATCGGGGAAGTGGTAGCCGATGTCCCGCTCGCCGATGGCAGAGAGGAGGGCGTCCATGAGGGCGTGGACGGGCACGTCGCCGTCGCTGTGCGCTTTGAGGGCGCGGTTGGACGGAATGACGACGCCGCAAAGGGTGATGTAGTTCAGGTTGAGCCGCGCGATGCCGCGGTCGATCTCCTCCTGATGTTCGAAGGCGTGGGTGTCGACGCCGAAGCCGACGCGCTCTGCGGGCGCAAAATCGGCAGCGTATGTGAGTTTTTTGTTGGCGGGGTCGCCGAGAAAGAGGTGGGGCGGCTCGATGTAGCGGGCGTAAATGCCGCTGTCGTCGGTGAAGGGCTCTTTGCTCTCCATCGCCTTTTCATAGGCGGCGCGAAGGGGGGCGGTGCGGAAGCCCTGCGGGGTCTGGACTGTGAAAACGCTGTCACGTTTGGGCGTTTGGTAGCCGCCCTCCGTGAGCACGATAGTATCCGTTGCGGGCAGGGCGCAGATGCCGCTGCCGTATGCTTCCACGCTTTCGATGCAGTCCTCGATGATTTTGGGCGTGACGAAGGGGCGCGCGGCGTCGTGGATGAGGACGGCGTCGCCGTGGGTCTCCTTCAAACAAGCCCAAACGCTGTCCGTTCTCGTTTCGCCGCCGAGGACGGTGCGCGCCTGCGGGAACTGCGAAAGAAGGGGGAGAACGCGGGGTTCGTCCTCCTTGCGGCAGGCGACGAGCATTTCGTCCGTGTATGGCGCAAACGCCGAGAGGGAGTGCGCGAGGACGGGCATGCCGCCCAAATCGTGCAGGATTTTGTTTTCGGGCAGGTTCGCCCGCGTGCCGCTTCCCGCGGCGCAGAGAATGACAGTGAGCATGATGTTCCTTTTTTTGATGAAGGGATTGTTTTGAGAGATGCGGGGGGCGATGAGGACACCCCCTCACCGCCTACGGCGGAGCTCCCCCTCGAGGGGGAGCCAAGGGACGCGGAGTCAGTTGATGATCTCGTAGAGAGAGGCGGCTTCGTCCTTTTTCACCGTCTCGCGGAGTTCGAGGACGCGGAATTTGAGGGCACCCGCGGCGAAGGAAACTTCCACCATGTCCCCGATTTTGAGACGGTACGACGGCTTGACTTCCCGCCCGTTGACGGAAATTTTGCCCGCGTTCGCCGCCTCCTGTGCGACGGTGCGGCGCTTCAAAATGCGGGATACTTTGAGAAATTTATCGATGCGCATAATTCTCCTTGTTGGGGGGGGGACTTCGTTGGTCGGGATTCTTACTTCGCCTACGGCTACTGCGCGGCTGTGCCGCTTGTGCCGCCCTTGGTCGAAAATAGTGCGGGCGGGACGTGCCGCGCTTAGTAGACGAATGGTGCGCGCGGGACACCCCCATGCGGGGGTTCAGAATGACGCGGTAAGCAAGCGCGGGGCGGAATGAGGTAGAGATGTCTCGACTGCGCTACGCTCCGCTACTTCATGCGCCGCTACGTGTCGGGCGACATGACATTATTACAACGTGGGGCGCCGGTATAGGCCTCGGTATAAGGGGGCGGGATGAAAGCGGAAAAGAGCGGGAAAATCAACTTTTTTTGTCGATTTTGCGAAAAAGTTTTTTTCTGCGCGCAAAACCGTTTGACATCTTGTGCGCCCTTTGCTATAATTCCATACTGTATCACTATGTAAAATGCGTTTCTATGCGTTCTCGCGGGAAAGCCTTTCCTTATTTATATAGGGAACCGCTCGCCGTTACACCTCTATTATAGCGTACTTTTGCCGCGAAGTAAAGGGTAGGTGACAGGTTTTTTCGGGGAAAGAGAGAAAATTTTTCGCGGCGTTCCATACTTCGCGGGAAGGGGGCGCAGAAAGGGCGGGAATGAAAATCCTACTGTGAGTAGATATGGATTGGGACGATGTCTATTGGCGGTAGAGATAAATCGGGACGCAAGATAAAAAAGCAAGAAGATAGAGCAAGAAAACTAAAACGACAAACGATAGACAAAGAAAAAAAGATAGGTTCGCAAAAAGAAACAGACAGAAATAGAGAGACGGAAAGATAAATCGAGGAAAAGGGACAAAGAAAGGGAACCCCCTGCCACGCTCCTTGAAAAGACGGGGGATAGAATGGACTGCGTTCTGCCCACGGGTAGATGAGGGAGCCCCCACCCCCCTACCCCCCTCCCGAGGAGGGGGCGAGACGAAAGGCTTCCGAGGAGGGGGTGAGTAAGGGGAATGCTCCCGAGAGGGGCGGGATACACTCTCTGCGGTCGGTATGAGGGACGGACTTCGTTGGTCGGGATTCTTCCGTCGCTACGCTCCGTCAGAATGACGCGGAAGGATAACGCGGAAGGATAAACGGAAAAAGGTAGAGATGTTTCGACTACGTTCAACATGACGTGATCGTGTGCGTGGTCGCTTGCTCGGGGGCGAGCCCCACCCCCGTCCCTATAATGGGACACCCCCATTGCGGAGAAAGGCTCCACATATTGTATGGTTGCCTTTCCCGAAAGCCATAAGGAAGGCTCCCGAGAGGGGGGCGGGGGATAAAATAAGGTGAGATTTCTCGACTTCGCTGCGCTTCGCTCGAAATGACATAATGTCGAAATGACATAATTGTGTGGCGCGAGAGAGAAGGCGCCCAAGAGGGCAAGATACACTACTTCGGCGCGATGCGCCTCGTGCCGCCCTTCGTCGAAAATAGTGCGGGCGGGACGCTACGCTCGGTATGAGGGACGGACTTCGTTTTTCGGGATTCTTCCGTCGCTACGCTCCGTCAGAATGACGCGGAGGGATAAGCAAGGAATAAGGTGGAGATTTCTCCACGCGCTACGCTTGGTCGAAATGACATAATGGTGGCGCGAGAGATGAGGAAACCCCTTTCGGCGCTATGCGCCACTTCCCCCAAGCGGGGGAAGCGAGAAATAAGGTAGAGATGTCTCCACTTCGGTCGACATGACATAATTGTGTGGCGCGAGAAAATTTGTGTGGCGCGAAAAAAGATTACAAATTTCGGATATGTCGGTTTTTATCGATGAAAAGATATACTCGGTAAATCGCCAAATGATAACATCAATAAAAGGAGTTATTTGACGGATGAACTTACCAATCCAACGCTATGGGAAGACCGAACGCAGAAAGTTCGGCAAGATCAATGAAGTCATTGATATTCCCAACCTTGTCGAGATCCAGCGCGAGAGCTACGACGCGTTCGTGAACGAGGGCATCTCGGAGATCCTCGAGGACTACTCCCCGATCACCGATTTCTCCGATCACTTCGAGCTGTACTTCCTCGGCTACGAGTTCGGCAAAAACGCCAAGTACGACGAAAAAGAGTGCCGCAACCGCGATGCGACGTACGCCCTTCCCCTCCGTGTGAAGGTGCGGCTCGTCAACAAGGTCAAGGACGAGATTCTCGAGCAGGACGTCTTTATGGGCGATTTCCCGCTCATGACCGAGAACGGTTCCTTCATCATCAACGGTGCGGAGCGCGTCATCGTCTCGCAGCTCGTGCGTTCGCCCGGTGTCAACAACGTCGCCGAGACGGACAAGACGGGCAAGCAGATGTACGAGACGACCGTCATCCCCGGCCGCGGTGCGTGGCTGGAATTCAAGCAGGACGCGCAGGGTGTTCTGTGGGTGAGCGTGGACAGAAAGCGCAAACTCACGGCTACGGTGCTTCTCCGCGCCCTCGGGTATGGCTCCGACCACGCCCTCGAGGAGCTCTTCGGCGGCAACAAGATGATCGCCGCCACCATCAAGAAGGACGCCGGCGACAACCCGCCCATCCGCTCGGAATCCGACGGCCTCATCGCCCTCTACCGCCGTCTGCGCCCCGGCGAAGTGCCCACCGAGGATTCGGTGCGCCAGCACCTCAATTCCCTCTTCTTCGATCCGCGCCGCTACGACGTGGTGAAGGTGGGGCGGTATAAGTTCAACAAAAAACTCAACCTCGCCTATCGTTTGCCCGGTTGCCGCATTGCCGACGACATCTTCCATCCCGAGACGGGCGAACTTCTCGCCTCCAAGGGGGAGACGGTCTCCGAGGAGCAGGCGCGCGCCATCCAGAACGCGGGCATCGGCGAAGTGTATGTGCTCGTCAACGACCCCGAGGACGGGGAAGTGCGCCACAAGATCATCTCCAACAAGACGGTGGACTTCTCCGCCATCTCCGAGAAGGATCCCAAGGCGTTCGGGCTTCTCAAAACAATTTACTATCCCAACTTCGTGTTCTCCAAGAAGATCGCGGAGGCGTGCAGGGAGAAGAGCGTGGAGGAGGTCGCGGACGAGTTCCTCGACGAGATCAACGCCATCTACTACACCCGCGAGACCGAGCCCGAGGCCGACGAGAAGCAGGAGGAGAAGAAGAACCGCTTAAAGCGCGCCGACAACCGCGTGAAGTTTGTGGCGGCGTGCAAGCTCTTCCACGAACTCCTCGCCCGCGAGGACAAGCAGGCCGAGGGCGCGCCCGTCGATTTGGACGCTTTGAACCGCATCAACGGCGTGACGCCCGACGAGAAGAAGGCCATCAAGCCGCTCGTGGAGAAACTCAACCACAAGTGCATCACGGTGGACGACATCGTGGCGGCCGTCTCGACCAACCTCGATTTGGTGTACGGCATCGGCTCCATTGACGAGATCGACCACCTCGGCAACCGCAGGGTGCGCTCGGTGGGCGAACTTCTGCAAAACCAACTGCGCATCGGCATGAGCCGTTTGGAGCGGCTCATCAAGGAGCGCATGGCGACCGCGGATCCCATGGAGATCACGCCGTCGTCGCTCATCAACGTGCGTCCCATTTCGGCGGTCATCCGCGAGTTCTTCGGAAGTTCCCAGCTCTCGCAGTTCATGGACCAGACCAACCCCATCGCAGAGCTCACGCACAAGCGGAAGCTCTCGGCGCTCGGCCCCGGCGGTTTGAACAGAGACCGCGCGACGTTTGAAGTGCGCGACGTGCACCACTCGCACTACGGCCGCATGTGCCCCATCGAGACCCCCGAAGGCCAGAACATCGGCCTCATCTCCTCGCTTGCGACGTTCTCCAAGGTCAACGAGTTCGGGTTCATCATGTCCCCCTATAGAAAGGTGGACAAGGCGACGGGCATCGTCACCGACCACGTGGACTATCTGACTGCCGACGAGGAGGACAGGTACGTCGTTGCGCAGGCCAACGAGCCCCTCGACGAGGAGGGCAGGTTTGTGAATGCCCGCGTCGGCTGCCGCTATAAGGAACTCATCACCGAGATGCCGCGCGAGCGCATCGACTACATGGACGTGAGCCCCAAACAGCTCGTCTCCGTGGCGACGGCGCTCATTCCCTTCCTTGAAAACGACGATACCAACCGCGCCCTCATGGGCTCCAACATGCAGCGGCAGGCGGTGCCGCTCCTCACGACGGAGAGCTCCATCGTGGCGACGGGCATCGAGGCCGCCATTGCGCGCGACTCGGGCGTCATCGTCAGAGCCAAAGAGGCGGGCACCGCCATTGCCGTCTCCTCGGATAAAATTGTCATCCGCGAGGACAGCGGCTTTGAAACCGAGTACCCGTTAAAGAAATTCGAGCGTTCCAACCAAGGCACTTGCCTCAACCAAAGACCCATCGTCTCCACGGGCGACAGGGTGGAGAAGGGCGAGGTCATCGCGGACGGCCCCTCCACCAAGAACGGCGAGCTTGCCCTCGGCAAGAACATCCTCGTCGGCTTCATGGAGTGGGAGGGCTACAACTACGAGGACGCCATCCTCATCTCCGAAAAGCTCGTGCAGGACGACGTGTTTACCTCCATCCACATCGAGGAACACGAGACCGAGGCGCGGGACACCAAACTCGGCGAAGAGGAAATTACAAGAGATATTCCCAACGTCGGCGACGACGCTTTGAAAGATCTCGATGAGGACGGCATCGTGCGCATCGGCGCGGAAGTGCAGAGCGGCGACATCCTCGTCGGCAAAGTCACCCCCAAGGGCGAGACCGAACTCACGCCCGAGGAAAGGCTCCTTCGCGCCATCTTCGGCGAGAAGTCGAGAGAGGTGCGCGATACGTCGCTCCGCGTTCCCCACGGAGAGGGCGGCATCGTCGTGGACGTCAAAATCTTCACCCGCGAGAACAAGGACGAACTCTCGCCCGGCGTCAACAAACTCGTGCGCGTGTACGTGGCGCAGAAGAGAAAGATACAGGTCGGCGACAAGATGGCAGGCCGCCACGGCAACAAGGGCGTCATCTCCCGCGTGCTGCCGCAGTGCGATATGCCCTTCCTGCCCGACGGCACCCCCCTTCAAATTTTGCTCAATCCCTTGGGCGTGCCTTCCCGTATGAACATCGGGCAGGTTTTGGAAGTCCACCTCGGCTACGTGTGCCGCCAGCTCGGCTGGAAGATCGCGACGCCCGTCTTTGACGGCGCGACGGAGAAGGACATCGAACAGCTCTTCGAGGAGAACAACCTCCTCGGCCCCGAGGGCAAGGTGGACGGCAAGTTCCAAGTCTTTGACGGCAGGACGGGCGAGCCCTTCGAGAACAGGGTGACGATCGGCATCATGTACATGATCAAGCTCATCCACCTCGTGGACGACAAGATCCATGCGCGCTCCATCGGCCCGTACAGTATGGTGACGCAGCAGCCCCTCGGCGGCAAGGCGCAATTCGGCGGCCAGCGCTTCGGCGAAATGGAAGTCTGGGCGCTCGAAGCCTACGGCGCGGCGCACATCTTGCAGGAGATCCTCACCGTCAAGTCCGACGATATCGTCGGGCGCGTCAAGACGTATGAGAGCATCGTAAAGGGCAACAATATCTCCGAGCCCGGCATCCCCGAGGCGTTCAAGGTTTTGCTCAAAGAGTTGCAGTCGCTGGCGCTCGACGTCAAGGTGCTCACTGAGACGGGCGAAGAGCTCATCATCCGCGAGTTTGACGACGACGACAGGGACGAGGGCAAGCGCCCCGAGCCCATTCC
>CANRFK010000157.1 GCA_947629875.1 uncultured Clostridia bacterium | reverse complement strand
GAAGCCAAAAAGGTCGTCGTAGAAGAGATCAAGGCGAAGATCAGCGCGAGCAAATCGGTTGTTCTCACCAAATACGACCGCCTGACGGTTGCAGAGTCGACGGCTCTCCGCAGGAAGTTTCAGGACGCACAGTGCGAATACAAGGTGTACAAAAACACCCTCGTGCGCAAGGCGTTCAACGAACTCGGCGTGGAGGGGTTCGACGGCGACCTGAACGGCGCCACGGCGTTCGTGTTCTGCCCGGACGAGACGAGCGGCTGCTCCATCATCGCAAAAGCGGTGAAAGAGACGCCTGTGCTCGCGGATAAGCTCGTCCCGAAGAGCGCGTATGTCAGCGGCGCGTATGTCGATGCGGAGGGCGTGAAGAAACTCGCCGCCATCCCGTCGAGAGAAGTGCTCATTGCACGGATGCTCGGGTGCTTGCAGGCGCCCATTGCGAATTTCGCCTATGTTTTGAAGGCGATCGCGGACCAAAAATCTTAAAAATTATCGGAGGGTAAAAAAATGGATGTTCAGAAGCTCATTGAAGAAGTAAAGGCGATGACCGTGGTCGAACTCAACGACCTCGTGAAGGCACTTGAAGAGGAGTTCGGCGTTTCCGCCGCCGCTCCCGTCGCCGTTGCAGGTGCAGGCGCGGGCGCCGCAGAGGCCGCTCCCCAGGAAGAGGAAAAGACGGAGTTCGATATCGTCCTCAAGGATTTCGGCGCAAACAAGATCGCCGTCATCAAGGCGGTGCGCGAATTTACCGGTCTCGGCCTTGCCGAAGCCAAGAAGGCCGTCGAGGCGCTCGGCGTCCTCAAGGAAGCCGTGCCCAAGGCGGATGCAGAGGCCGCTCTTGCCAAGCTCAAGGAAGCCGGCGCGACCGCGGAACTCAAATAAGAAGAGAGCATTTTGGCCCCGCCGCATGCGGCGGGGTCTTCTCTATCTGCCGAGGATGCAGAAATTTCACCCCGAAAACACGCAAACCGCTTGACGAAACGGCCGTTTGCGCGTACAATAGAGGGGAAGAAGCAGGAGGACTTTTCTGTGAAAAAGAAGTTTGTACGCCGCTTTGCCGCGGCTCTCACCGCCGCCGTCATCGGCGCGGGCGCAATTTGCATGTTTGCGGCTTGCACGAGCGATCATCCCGAAGTTACCATCACCTATTCCTTCAACGGAAACGACTATGCGGTGGGGTATCAGCTTTCGCGTGAGGACGCACCCGAGACGGTGCGGCACTTTATGGAACTCGCCGATGCGGGCTTCTACGACGGAACCGTCATCCACAACTACGACGCCAACTTCCTCTATGGCGGCGGCTATACCATTGAGGACGGCATGCTCCGCGAGAAGGATTACTTCGACTTCGTAAAGACCTACGAGGCGGAGCACGATTACAAATTTACGCAGACGGTGTTCAAGACGGACAAGACGACCCCCCTCTACACGGTGGTGGGCGAATTCCCCAAGGCGGGACGCGGCCCCGAGAAGAGCACGATGTTCCATACGAAGGGCGCGCTCGTCATGTATTACAACACCTATGAAAAATTCCCCCACGACGTCTATGTGGAGCGCGCGGACGGCGGAAAGGACAACGACGGCGAGAAGGGGGACATCAAAGATTACCTCTACAACAGCACGACGAGCCTCTTCTACACTTTCCTCGGGCAGAGCAATATTGAACGCAACGATTTGTATGCCGTGCTCGGAAAGACCAAGAATTATGACAAGGAGTTGGCTCCGCTCATCGACGCCATCAATGCGTATTCCGAAGAGCTGGCGGAGGATAAGCCGTTTGCAACGCCCTACGAAAATTTCCCCGAGAAGCTGTACCTCTTCAGCCTTGTGCAGAAGGGCGACGATGACTTTGAGGATCTGCAAAAGAGCGCCGTCGAGGCGACGGACTTCAACACGCCGCTCGATATGCCCATCGTGGTGAAGTCGGTGAAGGTAACCAAATATTAAACGATCGCAAAATTGATGAAAGGGAAGCGGACGCCTGCGGGCGTCCGCTTTTTAAGATACACTCACCGCCCGCCGCCGACGCAGAGCGTCGGCGGCGGGCGGTTCGGTATGAGGGAAACCCCTATCCCCCGCTACGCGGGTACTTCCCCCAAGAGGGGGAAGCAAGAGCGCGGGGCGGTAGGGGGGCTCACTCCTCGGTGATGTTGGTGACCTTGCCGTCTTCGACGTCCACGCGGAAGGTGCGCACCTCAAAGACGCGCTCCCTGCGGCGGTAGACGAGCCCCACGAGGCGGGGGTCGTCCTTTATGACCACGTCCTCGAAGTCGCCGAGAAAGCCCTTGAGCGCGGCTGCCTTGGGCCTCAACGCGTCGCAGAGATAGGGCTCGACATCCGCGCCGATGAGGGCGCTCTCCAAGAAGGCGAGGGCAAACGTCGCATCGGTGGGGGCGCGGGAGGAGCGGAGGGTGCAAGAAAGCAGTTCGGCGCCCTTCCACGTGCACAGGGCGGTGTGCCCGACGCTATCGAAGATGCGCACCTCGGCTTTGAGCGTTTCACCCTTTTCTAGCACTTTTCCCTCGCCCTGCGCCCAAATTTCGCCGTCCCGCGAGAGGAGCAGAAAGCAGTTCTCCGCCTCCAAGAGGACGCCGCCGCAACAGGCGAACGGCCTGCACGCCTCCAACTTTTCGGGGAGGGGGATGAGGTGGAAGCCCGTTTCGTTCTCAAGGTTGAGGGTGAGCCGCCCCTGCATGCACAGTGTGAGGCGGGAGCCCGCTACATGCTCCTGCCAAAGAACGCGGAGGGCGGGGTCGTCGCGCACATAGTCGTGAAGCCAGACGGCGACGTCGCCGCCCGAGAAGTAGAGTTTGACATGGGGCGGCGGGGAGAAGAGAAATTCCTCGTCGAAGCGGAAGCGGACGGGGACATAGCCGATCGCCGCGCATTCGCAATAGAGACCGTCGGCGGGGTCCACTTCGGCGGAGCGCTCGAAGCCGTCCACCACGCCGAAATATGCGCCGCCCACCGTGAGCGCGCCCCGCTTTTCCGACAAAAAATATACCCGCATACTGTTATCAATGTATAATGCGATAAAATTATGTCAACAATTTTGCCGAGGTGACGCTATGAACAAAATCAACGGCTACACGGAAGAAGAGGCAACGGGGCTCATCGAATACATCTACACAGGCAGAAACGCGGGAAAGACGCTCTCCTATCTCTTTGAGACGTACGGCAAGGAGCACAGCAGGGCAAAGGGAAGCGTGCGGAATTACTACTACGCTCTCCTAAAAAAGCGCGACGATTCGCGCGTGGAGCGCATTTTGGAGGGGAAAAACCTGCACGCGGAGACCATCCGCCCCTTCACCGAGGAGGAGACGGACGAGATGCTCAAAAAGGTGCTCGCCGAGAAGAGCAAGGGGCTCTCGGTGCGGCGCGCCATCATCAACGTGGCGGGCGGCGACGAAAGGCTGATGCTCCGCATTCAGAACAAGTACCGCAATCTCCTCAAAAAACAGCCCGAACGGGTGGCGAAATTTGCGCGCGAGGCAGGCATTCTCGAGGAAAAGAGCTTTTTGCAGCGCAAATTGGAGCGGGAGATCGACATGCTCTATGCGCGGCTCTCCGAGGAACTGCGCAAGGAAAACGCCGCGCTCAAAGCCGAGTTGGAAAAATTACGCAAAAAGCAGGGCGAATAACGGGCGGATGCTTTCACAAACTGTGAAAGACGGGAGAACCGTTCGGAGGAAACTATGGAAAAACTGTTTTGTCTCGGACTTCTCTTTGGCATGGTGGGCGGCGCGCTCATCGTTGCCAACAGCTACAAGGCGCGTTCGCTCGTGAAAAAGAGCCAATCGGAGATCATGGAAAAGGTCGATGAGAAGATGGACGAATGCCTGAAACAGATGGAGCCCAAGGAGAGCGGCAAGAAAGAAAAGAAAGCAGAGAAGTAAGAAAAAGGCGGTCGGCGCATTGCGCCGACCGCCGACTTTTCTTCGGATGATCGTCGGAATTTTAGATTTAGGATTGCATTTGCTTGGAAACGGTGCTATTATAGTAGAGCCAATGATCGTCGAGTGACGTCCTATTGAAGAGATGCAAGGTTTTGAAGTGCGATATTTCCGATATCATGGAAATCGTGGAAACCGAGGAGTGAGGAAAAATGGTACCCGATAAAAGTTATTCCGAAATTGTAAAAATCATTCAGTCGGCGCGGGAGCGTGCGTTTTATAGGGTGAACGAGGAACTCATCGAAATGTATTTGCAGGTCGGCAAATACATATCCGCAAACTCCCGCGACGCGGCTTACGGTGACGCCTATGTGGAAGGCCTTGCGGACTTTTTTGCGAAAAATTATCCCGAACTGAAAGGATTTACCCGCCGCGGCCTGTATCGTATGCGCCAATTCTACGAACTCTACGGCGAGGATGAAAAAGTGTCACCACTGGTGACACAATTGAGTTGGACGAACCACCTCATCATCATGTCGTCTTGTAAAACAGCCGAAGAGCGATATTTCTATATGGCGCTTTGCGCGAAAGAAAGATATTCAAAGCGCGAACTTGCCCGCCAGATAGATAGCGCCTACTATGAGCGCTATATGCTTTCTCAAAAGCCGACGCCGCCCGCAATCGCCGAGGCAAAGCGAAGCACGTCCAATGTCTTTCTTGATACCTACACGTTGGAATTTCTCGACGTCCCCGAAATTGTCAGCGAGAAGGACTTGCAAAAGTCGATCATCAAAAATTTGAAGAACTTTATCTTGGAGATCGGCAAGGACTTTTCATTCGTCGGTGAGGAATACCGCTTGCAGGTGGGCGGACATGACTACTTCATCGACCTACTGTTTTATCATCGCGGGCTGTCCTGCCTTGTGGCATTTGAACTGAAGATCGACGAATTTAAGCCCGAATACGTCGGCAAAATGAATTTGTATCTCGAGGCGCTCGACCGTGAAGTGAAAAAGCCGAATGAAAATCCGAGCGTCGGTGTCATTCTCTGCGCAAAGAAGGACGATGAAGTGGTGGAGTACGCATTGAGCCGTTCGCTTTCACCGACAATGGTCTCGGAATATAAGCTCAAACTGATCGATAAAAACCTGCTTCAAAAGAAGCTGAAAGAATATGTCGAACTCGCAGCAAGCGAGGAGAACAGCAAGCCGACTGAAACATGACAAAGATGCGGCTCAGTAAAGGAGGTTTGCTTCAAAAGACCCCGCTTATAGATAGCAAATATACAGAAAAGTAAGAAAGGGGGCGGTTGCCGTTGTACGGCAACCGCCCCATTATCAGTCAATTTCTAACATTTCAGAACGGAATACGTCATCGTCCATAAACTCGAATACCGTCATATCGAACCCACGGGCGAGCCTGTAAACTGTTGTGAGAGTGACGGTTTTGTTGGAACCCGCAAGAATGCGGTTGATGACACCATGAATGATGCCGCTATTGCGCTCCAATCGGTAAATCGTCATATTCTTTTCTCGCAAAAGTTTGTTGATTCTTTTTGCGACCGCGTCGTTGAGTGTCAAGCGAAGATACCACCTTATCAAATTCTTAATTAGTGTATCACAAATAAAATTTATAAATACATGTTTGTGAATACGTATTTATGTCCCCTATTTGCTTGATTTTTTGGTGCCTTTATAGTAGAATAAAATATCATGAAAATTGCATTTTTCGGGCCGCGGAAAATCGGGAAAACAGAGGGCTTATCGGAAAAAGTGGCAGGCGCAATTCAAAATCTCATCGCAGAGGGGGGAGCAAATATTTTTTTGTTCGGCGAGCGTGATGAATTTGTCGATCTGTGCTATGAAGCCGTGACCCAATTCAAAGAAAATTATCCGCAACTGCGCAGGATATGCGTGCGGGGGAGGGATGAACTTCTCGTTCGGAGCCGCATGGAAGAATATACGGCACGCTACGACGAAATGTGTTATCCCGAAGCGTTCAACGGCAAACAGATAGTTCCCGTTGCCGCGTGCAGAGAGGCAATGATCGATCTGTGCGATGCGATCGTCGTCTATCGCGGCGGGAATGAGGCGGAAATCAACAACGTTGCCGCAATTTATGCCAAAAAGTGCGCGACGGGGCAGAATAAAATGGTCATCGATCTCACATAAAAAGGGGGCGGCGCAAAACAAGGCCGCCCTTTTCCATGACTGCGAAAAGCCTTGCCAAAAAGCGTTTGGTATGCTATAATGCGGGTATGGAAACGAGGATCGTCGCGTTCGATATCGGCGACAGGCGGGTGGGCGTTGCCTTCTCCGACCCCTTCGGCAGTTACGCCGTGCCCGGGGAGACCTACTTCCGCGCGGGGAACTTCTCCGAGGACGTGAAGGCGGTCGCCGCCATCGCGCGGGAGAGGGGCGCGCAAGTCATCGTGTGCGGGCTGCCCCTGAATGCCGACGGCACCGAGAGCGCGCAGACGGAAAAGACCCGCCGCTTCATCGAGGCTCTTGAAAAAGAGGCGGGCGTGCCCGTCGTGTGCGAGGATGAGCGCTACACCACCTTGGAGGCGCGGCGCGACCTCATGGCATCGGGCATTTCCGCCAAAAAGGACAAGCGCAAGAAGGCGGTGGATTCCCTCGCGGCGGCGTACATTCTCGAAGGATACCTTGCAAAGAGCAAAAGGAGGCAGGACATGAAAGAGGAAATGAAGGAAGAGAGCAACAATTACGACGACGACAACATCATCGAACTCATCGACGACGAGGGGCAGACCTTCCGCTTTGAGCACCTGATGACGTTTGAGTACAGGAACGAGTGGTATGTCGCCCTCACGCAAGTGAAGGAAGCCGAGGAAGCCGAAGAGACCGAGGACGACGAAGAGGGCGAGGAAGTCGCCATCTATCACATCGTCGGCGAGGGGGAGGACGAGCACCTCGAGACCATCGAGGACGACGAACTCTTGGACGAAGTGTTTGCCGAGTTCACCGCGCAGTACGAGGACTTCGAGGACGCGGACGAGGCGGCGAGCTTGGAGCCCGACGAAGAGGAATAGGGCGTATTTTCCCGCGAAAAATGCGGGCGGGTGCGGTTTTTCGCGCAAAAACGTTTGCCTTTTTTCTGCGGATATGGTAGGATAGGGTTATAAACGCAGAGATGCGGAGCAGTAACCCTCATTTTTCGGCGCAGAGAGCCGCCGGTCGGTGTAAGGCGGCGCGGAGAAGGGGGCGAACTCGCCGCGGAGCGGTCTTTTTGAAGGCTTTTGCTGTGTAGAGAGGAACGGCGCCCCCGTTATGGGCTTTGAGGTGGCGGGTTTTCCCGCAAGAAGAGTGGTACCGCGCGTATTTCCGCGTCTCTTGATGAGGCGCGGATATTTTTATGGAGGTTGAGATGGAGAAGTATCGCAGGCAGTTTATTTTACCCCCCGAGCCGTGCATGGACTGGGCGCAGAAGTGCGCCGTGGAGCATGCGCCCGTCTGGTGCAGTGTGGACCTCCGCGACGGCAATCAGGCCCTCGTGGAGCCCATGGACCTTGCGACGAAGCTGGAATTTTTCGATCTTCTCGTAAAACTCGGTTTCAAGGAGATCGAGGTGGGCTTCCCCGCCGCGAGCGAGACGGAGTACGCCTTTCTGCGCTCCCTCATCGAGGAGGAACGCATCCCCGCGGACGTCACCGTGCAGGTCCTCACGCAGGCGCGCGAGCACATCATTCGCCGCACCTTCGAGGCCGTGAAGGGGGCGAAAAACGTCGTCGTGCATGTCTACAATTCCACCTCCGTCGCCCAGCGCGAGCAGGTCTTTCGGAAGTCGCGCGAGGAAATTCAGAAAATCGCCACGGACGGCGCGCTCCTTCTCAATGAGCTCACCGACGAGGCGGGGGAGAGGTACCGCTTCGAGTACTCACCCGAGAGCTTCACGGGCACCGAGCCCGAATACGCCCTCGAAGTCGTCAACGCCGTTCTCGATATCTGGAAGCCGACGGCGGATCGGAAGGCCATCATCAACCTGCCCGCCACGGTGGAGAACGCCATGCCGCACGTCTACGCGCAGCAGGTGGAGTTTTTGCACAAGCATATCCTATTCCGCGAAAACGTGGCGATCTCTCTGCACCCGCACAACGACAGGGGCACGGGCGTCGCCTCGGCGGAGTTCGGGCTCCTTGCGGGCGCCGACCGCGTAGAGGGCACCCTCTTCGGCAACGGCGAACGGACGGGCAACTGCGACATTGTCACCGTTGCCATGAACCTCTTTTCGCAGGGCGTGGAGACGGGGCTGGATTTTTCAAATATGCCCGCCGTCGTGGCGGCGTACGAGCGGTTTACGGGGCTCAAAGTTTCTCCCCGCCAGCCGTATGCGGGCGAGCTCGTCTTTGCGGCGTTCTCGGGCTCCCATCAGGACGCCATCGCCAAGGGCATGCGTTTCCGCGTGGAGACAGGCCGCACCGTGTGGGATGTGCCCTACCTTCCCATCGACCCCAAGGACGTGGGCAGAGAATATGACAGCGATGTTATCCGCATCAACTCGCAGTCGGGCAAGGGCGGTGTGGGGTACGTTTTGGAACGGGCGTACGGCCTGCGCCTTCCCGCGGGCTTGAAAGAGGCCACAGGGTACGCCGTGAAGCACGTCTCCGACGTCTCGCACAAGGAGTTGAAGCCCGAGGAAATTTACGAGGTGTTCCGCGAGAAGTTCCTCGAGCCAGCCGAACATTTCCGCCTCGGCGAGGTGCATTACAGGCAGGAAAACGGCATCACCGCCATTGTGGAGGTCATTGAGGGCGGAACCGTGCGCACGGTCACCGCGACGGGCAACGGGCGTTTGGACGCCGTTTCCAACGCCTTAAAGGCGCATTTCGGCGTACAGTATACCATTCAGACGTATGAACAGCACGCGCTCTCCAAGGGCTCGGGGGCGGCGGCCATCTCCTATGTGGGCATCGAGACGGGCGGCAAACTCTATTGGGGCGCAGGCGAGCACACCGATATCACCGTCGCCTCCATCCGCGCGCTCACCGCGGCGCTCAACAATTATTTCAAAAAGTAAATTAAATATGTTGAAATCCGCTCCCCGCTCCGCCAGGAGAGGTTAAAATAAGAGGAAAATTTCGGGAGGCAGAAAATGCAACAAAATTCCCGCTGGGAACTCAATAAAAATTTGGCAGAGATGCTGAAAGGGGGCGTCATCATGGACGTTACGACGCCCGAACAGGCGAAGATCGCGCAGGAGGCGGGCGCCTGCGCCGTGATGGCCTTAGAGCGCATCCCCGCGGATATCCGCGCGGCGGGCGGCGTCGCGCGCATGTCCGACCCCAAGATGATCAAGGAGATCCAAAATGCGGTCTCCATTCCCGTCATGGCGAAGTGCCGCATCGGGCACATTGCCGAGGCGCAGATCTTGCAGGCGATCGGCATCGACTACATCGACGAGAGCGAGGTGCTCTCTCCCGCCGACGACAAGTATCATGTCGACAAGACCAAGTTCGACGTGCCCTTTGTGTGCGGCGCGCGCGATTTGGGCGAGGCGCTCCGCCGCATTGCGGAGGGGGCTTCCATGATCCGCACGAAGGGCGAGCCGGGCACGGGCGACGTCGTGCAGGCCGTTCGCCACATGCGCATGATGAATGCGGAGATCCGCGCCATCGTCTCCATGCGGGAGGACGAACTCTATGAGAAGGCGAAAACGCTGTGCGTTCCCTATGAACTTGTCCTATTTGTGCACGAGAACGGGAAACTGCCCGTCGTCAACTTCGCGGCAGGGGGCGTTGCGACGCCTGCGGACGCCGCGCTCATGATGCAACTCGGCGCGGAGGGTGTGTTCGTCGGGAGCGGCATCTTCAAATCGGGGAATCCTGCAAAGCGCGCCCGCGCCATCGTGCAGGCTGTCACCAACTACAACGACCCCGCCGTGCTCGCCGTCCTTTCCGAGGATCTCGGCGAGGCGATGGTGGGCATCAACGAACAGGAGATCGCCCTCCTCATGGCGGAACGCGGCAAATGAGGATCGGCATTTTCGCCCTCCAAGGGGCGTTTGCGGAGCACGGGCGGGCATTCTCTGCGCTGGGCGCGGAGTGCGCCGAGATCCGCCGCCGTGCCGACTTTACGGGCGCGTTCGACGGCGTTGTTCTCCCCGGGGGAGAGTCCACCGTGCAGGGCAAACTTCTGCGGGCAGAGGGGCTGCTTGCGCCGCTGAAAGAGGCGATACAGGGCGGGCTGCCCGTGTTCGGCACGTGCGCGGGGCTCATACTTCTTGCCAAACGGCTCACGAACGACGAAAACGTCTATATCGGCACGATGGACGTCGCCGTCCGCCGCAACGCTTACGGGCGGCAGCTCGGCTCCTTCCGCGCCGATGTGGAGATGAAGGGCATCGGGAAGTTCCCCGCCGTCTTTATCCGCGCGCCCTACATCGAGGAGGTCGGGGCGGCGGAGGCGCTTGCGACGGTGGACGGGAAGGTCGTCGCCGCGCGGCAGGGACTTATGCTCGCTACCGCATTTCACCCCGAACTTACGGATGACCTGCGCGTTCACGCATATTTTTTGAACATGATCGCGGGAAAAGCGTAAAATTTACAGAGTTTCGCCCCGCCCGATTGACTTTTCGGGCGGGGCGTGGTATAGTTTGCGTATGAATGCGGTCAATTACGACAAAGTGATGCAGGAGATATTGGCGAATGCTACAGGGAAGCGGCTACTTCTCCACAGTTGCTGTGCGCCGTGCTCCTCGTACTGTCTCGAAGAGGTCGCGCCGAAAATACAGACCACCGTTCTTTACTACAACCCCAACCTCGACAGCGAGGAGGAGTACCTCCGCCGCAAGGGGGAGCAGATGCGCTTTTTAGAGGAGACGGGGCTTGCCGATTTTCTCGACTGCGACTATTGCCCCGAGGAGTTTTTCGGAATCGCCCGCGGCTACGAGGGGGAGAAGGAGGGCGGCGCGCGGTGCACGCGGTGCTTTGAGCTTCGCCTTTTGCGCACGGCGAGGGAGGCCAAGGCGCGCGGGTACGACTACTTTGCAACGACTTTGACGCTCTCCCCGTTGAAGGACGCAAGGCGCATCAACGGGATCGGGCTTCGCCTCCAAGAGGAGGTGGGGGTCGCCTATCTTCCCACCGACTTCAAAAAGCGGGGCGGGTATTTGCGCTCGGTGGAACTCTCAAAGGAGCACAACCTGTACCGCCAAAATTACTGCGGCTGTATCTATTCCAAAAACGCTTCCCGATGATGGGAAGCGTTTATGTTTATTGTTCCATGAGTTCGCCCGTCAGAAGGTGCCGTCCGAACTGTTCGCGGGAAAGGGGCGCGCCCGTTTCGAGCGCCGATAAAAAGGTCTGCATGAGCATTGCCGCATTGTCTGCGGCAAGAGAAAAGAGCCCCTGCGCCGTGTGCGCCTTTCCGCCCGAGAGCCTGTAAAAATTTTCGCCGCCGAGTTCGGAGGGGTCGCACGTGTCGCGCACATAGAACTTGGGGGCGAAGGGTTTCAGATAGCGGAAGTGCCGCCTGTGGAAGTGCTTCAAGTACCAGCGGTAAAGGCGCAGCCCGCGCTTGAACGCGCCCTTCGTCATGGGGTGCCGTTTTAGTTTTGCGGCGGCGTCGCGGAGATAGGGGAAGAGCACGCCCTCGCGCGCGATTTTCTTGCAGTCAAAGGGGAAACGGTAGCCGTACGCGCTCTCGCCGCGCAGCGTTTTCAAAAACACGACGTCCCAATCGTTCTCCATCAGCTGGTGGAAGCGCTTGTGCGCGCCCGTCTCTTCGAGGTAGGCGTACACAAAGGGGTGAAAGGCGACATCGGCCTCCAAATGGGTGCAAAAACCCAAAGCGTAGGCGCGGCACTTATTCAGTTCTTCGCCCTCGCGCGTCTTCAATCCATCGAGAAGGGCGCAGAACCACGTGTAGAGCTGCCGTCTATGCAGCGTCTTGCCCAAATTGTATTCCTTTTTGCACATCGGCTTGTAGAAGAAAAAGGGGTCGGGGCCCTGCGCGCCGAGATAAAAATAGTCGGGCGCAAGGTCGATCTCTTCCTGCAACCTTTGCGGAAGTTTTTCCTTTGCTGCGTTTGCGATGAGTTCGTGTGTGATGCTCGAAGGCATGATGTTCTCCCAAAAGAAGTATGCGGAATTTTATTCGGAGTAGTCGCGCGCGCCGAAGATCGCCGTGCCGAGGCGGATCATGTTGGAGCCGTGTTCGAGGCACAGCCGCCAATCGCCGCTCATGCCCATGGAGAGAAAGTCGATTTTTCCGCCCCCATCCCTCGTTTTTTCAAAGAGGGCGCGCATTTTGTCGCACAGTTTGCCGAGCAAAATCTTGTCGTCGGAGAGGGGGAGCATCGCCATATAGCCGCGCACTTCAAGCCCCTCCATGGCGGCAATTTTTTTGTACGCCGCGAAGCCCTCTTCGAGGGGATAGCCGCCCTTTGAGTCCTCGCAGCCGATGTTGATCTGGATGAGAATATCCTGCGAAACGCCCGCAATTTCACACCGCCGTGCAAGTTCTGTGGCGAGTTCGTCGCGGTCGACGGAGTGGATGAGGTGCGTCTTTCCCACGAGGTACTTTATCTTATTGGTCTGCAAGTGCCCGATGAAGTGGCGGTTTGCGCCGTGTATGAGGTCGTACTTGTCGCGGAATTCCTGCACCTTGTTCTCGCCGATATCCGAAATGCCCGCTTCGATCGCCTCGTTGATTTCGTCTGGCGTCCGCGTCTTGGTGGCGGCAACGAGGGTGACCTTCTCCCCGAACGCATTGCCCGCGGCGAGCTCTTTGAGTAGCGTTTTCACGTTTTCCGAAATCATATCCGCTCCGCAATGAGGCGTGCCATCTCGCGGCAGCCCACCTTTTTCATGCCTTCCGTGAAGATGTCCGCCGTGCGGTAGCCCTCGCCCAGCGTCTTCTCGACGGCGCGCTCCACGGCGGCGCACTCTTCGGAGAGCCCGAACGAGTCGCGCAGCATCATGGCTGCGGAGAGAATGGTCGCGATGGGGTTGGCGATATCCTTGCCCGCAATGTCGGGCGCGGAGCCGTGGATGGGCTCGTAGAGGCCGCGCGTGCCGTCGCCCAAAGAGGAGGAGGCGAGCATGCCGATGGAGCCCGTCACCTGCGCGGCTTCATCTGCCAAGATGTCGCCGAACATGTTGGAGGTGAGCACCACGTCGAACTGCGCGGGGTTCTTCACGATCTGCATCGCGGCGTTGTCCACGAGCATATCCTCGATGGTGACGTCGGGGTAGTATTTTTCGGCGTAGGCGTGTGCCGTCCTTCTCCACAGGCGGGAAGTGGCGAGAACGTTGGCCTTATCCACGGAGATGACCTTCCCCGAACGCTTGCGCGCAAGTTCACATGCGATGCGGGTGATACGTTCTATCTCGCATACGGAGTAGGTTTCTGTGTCATAAGCGGTTTCGCCCATCTGTGCGTCGGTGCACGTGCCGCGCTCGCCGAAGTAGATGCCGCCCGTGAGTTCCCTTACGATGATGATCTCGATGCCGTTTTCCACGAGGGATTTTTTGAGAGGGGAGGCCTCCGCGAGCGCCTTCCACAGCTTTGCGGGGCGGATGTTGGAGTACAGCCCCATCGCCTTGCGGATGCCGAGAAGCCCCGCTTCGGGGCGCTTTTCGGGCGGAAGTTTGTTCCACGCGCAGTCCGCAGCTCCGCCCACTGCGCCGAGGAGCACGCTGTCCGAAGCGAGGCACCGCTCCACCGTGTGCGCGGGGAGGGGCTCGCCGCAGGCGTCGTAGGCGCACCCGCCGATGAGCAGGTGTTCAAAGGAAAAGTCGTGGCCGTATTTTTTCGCCACGGCCTCAAGGACGAAGATGGCGCCGTCGGTTATTTCGGGCCCGATGCCGTCGCCCGCCAAAACTGCGATATGTCTGTGCATTTTTTCTCCTTATTTGAGCGATTTTAAGAGCCCGCCCGCGTCGATGATGCGTTGGATGAAGGGCGGGAAGGGCTGCGCGGCGTACGTTTTGCCCGTCGTTTCGTTCAAAATGACGCCCTTTGCAAGGTCGCAGGAGACGACGTCCCCCGCCGCGATCTCCCGTGCCGCGTCGGGGCATTCCAAGATGGGAAGCCCGATGTTGATGGCGTTGCGGTAGAAGATGCGCGCAAAGGTGTTTGCGATGACAAGCGAGACGCCGCTCGCCTTGATGGCGATGGGGGCGTGCTCGCGGGAGGAGCCGCACCCGAAGTTGTCGCCCGCGACGATAATGTCGCCCGCCTTCACCTTGTGGATAAAGTCGGGGTCGATGTCCTCCATGCAGTGCGCCGCAAGTTCCTTTTCCGCGCTCGTGTTGAGGTAGCGCGCGGGAATGATGACGTCGGTATCCACGTCGTTGCCGAATTTGTGAACAGTTCCTTTCACGGTCATTTAAGTACCTCCTCCGCGGTCGCAAGTCTGCCTAAAACCGCGCTTGCCGCCGCCGTGTAGGGCGAGGCGAGGTAGATCTCGCTCGTCACGTGTCCCATGCGCCCCACAAAGTTGCGGTTGGTGGTGGAAACGCACTTCTCTCCCGCCGCCAAAATGCCCATATACCCGCCGAGGCAGGGGCCGCAGGTGGGGGTGGAGACGACCGCGCCCGCCTTAATAAAGGTTTCGAGTAGTCCTTCCTTCATCGCCTGTAAATACACGTCCTGCGTGGCGGGAATGACGATGCACCGCACGCCTCTATGTACCTTTTTGCCCCGCAAAATTTCCGCGGCCTGCCGTAGATCGGAGATGCGCCCGTTGGTGCACGAGCCGATGACGACCTGCTGGATGGGGATATTTTCCCACCCCGTGTGCGTATTTTCGGGCAGATGGGGAAAGGAGACGGTGGGCTTCAATGCGGAAAGATCAATTTCGATCGTGCGCTCGTACACGGCGTCCGCGTCGGCCTCGTAAATTTTGGGCTCGCGCATAAACCGCCCCTTCATGTAGGCGAGAGCTTGTTCGTCCACGGGGAAGATGCCGTTCTTCGCGCCCGCCTCAATTGCCATATTGCACACGGTGAAGCGATCGTCCATCGAAAGAGAAGCAACGCCGTCGCCCGTAAATTCCATGCTCTTGTAGAGGGCTCCGTCCACGCCGATGAGGCCGATGATGTGCAGGATGAGATCCTTCCCCGTCACATACTTGGGGAATTTCCCTTTGAGCACAAATCGGATGGCGGCGGGCACCTTGAACCAGCACTTCTGCGTGAGCATGGCGGCGGCGAGGTCGGTGGAGCCCACGCCCGTGGAGAACGCCCCGAGCGCGCCGTAGGTGCAGGTGTGGCTGTCCGCGCCGATGACGCAGTCGCCCGCGCCCACCAGCCCCTTTTCGGGGAGCAGGGCGTGCTCGATGCCCATCTCGCCCACGTCGTAGAAGTGGACGATGCCCTCCTTCTCGGCAAATTCCCGCGTGCGCTTGACCTGCTCCGCGGCTTTGATGTCCTTATTGGGGGTGAAGTGGTCCATCACGAGGGCAATTTTGTCGCGGCACTTCACGCACCCGCCTGCCTTTTCCACCTCGCCCACGGCGACGGGAGCCGTGATGTCGTTGGCGAGCGCGAGGTCGAGCTCGGCCTCGATGAGCTGCCCCGCCTCCACAGAGGGAAGTCCCGCATGTGCGGCGAGGATTTTTTGCGTCATGGTCATTCCCATGGCAAACCTCCTTTCAGTTTTTGAACACCGCGCCGTCGGAGGCCGAAGTCACCTGCGCGCGGTAGCGCTTCAAGTACCCCGTCACGGGCTTCTCCTTGGGGATGAAGGAGGCGAGCCGCGCCTCGATCTCCGCCTCGGGGACGCGCAAATTGACCGTGCCCGCTTCAAGGTCGATATCGATGATGTCGCCCTCCTTCACGACGCCGATGACGCCGCCCGCCGCTGCTTCGGGGCAGACGTGCCCGATGGCCGCGCCCCGCGTGGCGCCCGAGAACCTGCCGTCGGTGATGAGCGCCACCGAGCTTCCCAGCCCCGCGCCCACGAGGGAAGCGGTGGGGGAGAGCATCTCGCGCATCCCGGGGCCGCCCTTGGGACCCTCATAGCGGATGACGACGACGTCGCCGCGGTGGATTTGATTGCCGGAAATCGCCGTCATGGCCTCCTCCTCGCTGTCGAACACCCGCGCGGGGCCGCTGTGGCGGTACATCTCGGGTGCGACGGCGCTCTTCTTGACGACGGCGCCCTCCTTGGCGAGGTTCCCGTGCAACACGGCGAGCCCGCCGTAGGGCGAATAGGGGTCGGAGACGGGGCGGATGAGCCGCGCGTCTGCCTTTGCGCCTGCTGTGCGCTCTTTTTGCGAAACGCCCGAAACCGTGAGCGCGTCGCCCTCAAACAGCCCCGCGACGATGAGCGTTTTGATGACGGCGGAGACGCCGCCCGCCTCGTCGAGTTCCTCGATGCACTGCTCGCCCGCGGGGGCAAGGCGGCACAAATTGGGCGTCACGCGGGAAATTTCGTTCATCGTGTCGATGGAAAATTCGGATTTGGAGAGTCCCAGCTCGCTCGCAAGCGCCAGAAGGTGCAACACGGAGTTGGAACTTGCGCCGATCGCCATGTCCACGCGCACGGCGTTTTTGAGCGCCTTGGGCGTCAGAATGTCGCGCGGGCGGATGTTCTTTTCCAACAGGTTCATCACCGCTTCCCCCGTGCGCTTTGCAAGGGCGAGGCGGGCGGAGTAGACGGCGGGGAGCGTCCCGTTGCGGGGAAGCGCCATGCCGAGCGCCTCCAAGAGGCAGTTCATGGAGTTGGCGGTGAACATGCCCGAGCACGACCCGCACGAGGGGCACGCCGCGCATTCGTAGCGGGAAAGTTCGGCTTCGTCAATTTTCCCCGAGGTGTACGCGCCCACCGCCTCGAACATGGAGGAGAGGGAGAGCTTTCCCCCGTCCTTGTGCCCCGCGAGCATGGGCCCGCCCGAGACAAACGCCGCGGGCACATTCACGCGCACCGCGCCGAGAAGCATGCCGGGGATAATTTTATCGCAGTTGCCGATGCAAACGATGGCGTCGAAGGCGTGCGCCCGCGCGAGAATTTCCACACTGTCGGCGATAATTTCGCGGGAGGGGAGGGAATACTTCATGCCCTCGTGGCCCATTGCGATGCCGTCGCACACGCCGATGCAGGGCACTGTGACGGGCTTCCCGCCCGCCGCTAGTACGCCCTCGGAGACGGCGCGCGCAAGTTCCTCAAGGTGCGTGTGCCCCGGAATGATGTCGCTCTGCGCCGAGATGACGCCCACAATGGGCTTTTGTATTTCAGAATCCGTCCAGCCGAGCGCCCGCAAGAGCGAACGCTGCGCCGCCATATTGGCGCCGTTTGAAAAGATGCTCATTATACTTTTTCCTTATAGTCGGTTTCGTCGCCGATGCACGTGTTGCCGCGGGAG
>CANRFK010000156.1 GCA_947629875.1 uncultured Clostridia bacterium | reverse complement strand
TGCTGATACACGACGCCCGCGATGCTGTTGGGGAACTTGGAACTTCTCACGCGGTTCATGATGACCGCGCCGATGGCCACCTGCCCCGTGTAACTCTCCCCCCTGCCCTCGGCATAGATGCACTTGGCGAGAAGGTACAAGTCGGACGAGGTGTACGAGGAGCTCCCCGAAGAACTTGAAGAACCCGACGAGCCCGAATTTCCGCCGAGCGCGTTGTACGAATCTGTCATGCCGAGCGCCTTGTAGGTCGCTCTGCCCACAACGCCGTCCGCCGTGAGCCCGTTCTTCTTCTGGAAGGCGATGACCGCCTTCTTGGTCCCCGCGCCGAACACGCCGTCCACGGCGCCCGAATAGTAGCCCCATTGTTTCAATCTGCGCTGGACCTCCTTCACCTCGCCGCCCTTACTGCCCTGACGGAGCACGGCGGCGGGCTCGACGGAGACGAGCGCCGTATCGGTCGCGTCCTGCACGCGGGTGACCGCGATCGCCGTCGCGCCCGCGGCAGCCGTCGCGGTGAGCGCAAGCGCCAACGCGCCGATTGCCAAAAATTTTCTCATAATTTCCTCCTATGCACAATGTGCGCAAGGCGGAAAATTTTATGCGATATTTGCAGGAAAGCAAAATAGCCCGCCTCTTTCGGAGGCGGGCGGCGCTTTTTCAGCCGAAAAATTTTTGGATGATCTCCGCAATTTTGCTCTTATAAATAATGTTGGTGTTTCCCCCGCCGAAGCAGAGGGGCGGGTAGACGACGCACCACCAGTTGTCCCCCTTGCCCGAGCCGAGCTCCATGATGAGCGCATCGTACACGCCCGCTTCAAGCGTCGCATTTTTGTAGACGCGGGTGGGGAATTCCTCCTTCCGGATCTCCGCACGCGCCCCGTAGGAGAAGCCGTTTTCGCGGAGCACCCGCTCGGCAACTTCCTCCGCCTCGCCGAGTTTTTCGCCGATTTTTTGCATTGCCTCGGCCTTGGTCTCGCACTCCGCGACGGTGGGCGTGAGGAACTGTACGACGGCATCGCGCACCTTATATTTGACCGCCTGATCCTCCTCGCCGTTGGAATTGGCACGGATATGTACCCGCAGGTAGGATGCGGCATCCGCCGCGGCCTCCCCGCTCCCCGTCCCCGCAAACGCAAACACGACGCCCAAAATCGCCGCCGCAAGCAACGCAATCACCGCAAACTTCTTCATAAAAACAACCTCCGCGCTTTTTTCGCAGAGGTTATCGACGGGGCGGAGCAGTTTTATACCTTCATTTTTGTTTTGCGGCGAGGTGGTAGCTCTCCTCGAGGAGGGCGAACACCTCTTCGTCGGGCAGGGAGCCATCCAAAATGACGGTCAGCCAGTGCTTTTTGTTCATGTGATAGCCGCGGAAATACGTCTTGCCGTCGGCGAGAAGGTCGAGTTCGGCGGGCTCCATGCGCACGTCAAGAAGTTCCGCCTTTCCCTCGCCCGCGGCGCCGAGTTTTTTGCGCTCCGCCGTGAGAATGGCGGCGTACCACTTTCCGTTGTCGCGGCGGCGCACGGCGGCGTTGTCGGGGAATTTCTCCCACAGATATTCGGGCGCGTCGCCGTAAATATCGGCGATGTGCGCGATGAGGCGCCTCGTCTGTTCTTCGCGGAAAATTTCAAAATCGCAACACCGTTGTGCAATTTCGGCAAGTTTTGCGGTGTACGCCTCCCTGACGCTCCCCACGAACGCGCCCGCCGCCTCCTCCACGAGGTGCAGGGTATAGGGCTCGTCCGTCGCGGTATCGGTGAGCGACGTCGTGACTTTGCCTTCCGCAATTTCCACGCGGAGCAAAAACTGCCCGTCCAAAATTTCGGTTTCATAGAGAAGCGCACCGCCCTCCTCGCGGAAACCGTACAGTTTGCACTTGCGCACATTGGGCGTCTTGAAGCGAAAGACATCCTCCGTCACTTGAACACCTCCGTAATGACGCCGCCGCCGAGGCACTGCGTCTCGTCGTACAGCACGGCAAACTGCCCCTCCGTGACGGCGCGTTGGGGCTCGTCGAAGGCGAGTTCGAGCGCGTTTTCGCCCGTCCGCGTGACGCGCACATTTTGTTCGGTCTGGCGGTAGCGAAGTTTGGCTCTGCACGAAAATTCGACAGCGTTTGGCGGGTTTGGAATAAAATTCATGTCCGTGACCGTGCACCCGCGCGAATACAGCGGGCTCTCGTCCCCGTGCGAGACGTACAGAATGTTGTGCTTCAAGTCCTTTTCGACGACGAACCACCGCCCCTCCTCGCCATGCTTTCCGCCGAGATCCAGCCCGCGGCGCTGGCCGAGCGTGTAGTACATGAGCCCCTGATGCGTGCCCACCTCTTCGCCCGCAAGGGAGAGAATTTTCCCCGGCTTGGCGGGCAGATATCCGGAGAGAAATTTGCGGAAATTGCGCTCTCCGATGAAGCAAATACCCGTCGAATCGCGCTTGCGGGCGGTGGAAAGACCGTGTTCCTCGGCAATGCGGCGCACCTCGCTCTTCTCAAGATTCGCAAGCGGAAACAGCACCCCATGTAGCTGTTTTTGTGTGAGCTGGCACAAAAAATAGGTCTGATCCTTGCCGCTATCCGCCGCCTTCAAGAGGCGGTGCACACCGTTTTCGTGCGAAATGCCGCAATAGTGCCCCGTGGCGATGCAGTCCGCGCCGAGTTTTTCGGCATACTCCTTGAAGGGGCCGAACTTGATCTCGCGGTTGCACAGAACGTCGGGGTTGGGCGTCCTGCCCGCCGCGTATTCGGCGAGGAAATAGGAAAAGACGCGCTCCATGTATTCCTTGGCGAAATTGACGGTGTAGTAGGGGATATCGAGCAGCCCGCACACGCGCTTGACGTCCTCGAAATCCTCGTCCGCAGTGCACGCGCCGCTGACGTCGGTCTCCTCCCAATTGCGCATGAAGAGCCCCACGACGTTGTAGCCCTGCTCCTTTAAGAGCAAGGCGGCAACGGAGCTGTCCACTCCCCCGCTCATGCCGACGACGACGGTCCTTCCCATGGCGCCCTCCGAAAAAATTTTCTTTATTTTACCATATCCGTGCGAAAATATAAAGCATTTTTCACGCGGTTGTGGTATAATGATTTTTGCCGCACAATGGAGAAGCCTTTCTTTGGCGGCGAAAACGGAAACCGAACAAGTACTCGTAGTGTAATTGGATAACATTACGGCCTCCGCCCCGCGCGCACTCGTCGGCGCAAACTTCGCTTTAAGCCCTTCCCGCAAACGGCAAGGGCAACTGCGCTCCGTTGCGTCTCCTCTTCCCAAAAAATCTTTGCTTCGCAAATCTTTTTCGGGAGCCCTATTGCTTACTAAGCGCGGCACGAGCCCATAGGGCGAAGTACGCCGTAGGCGGCGGAATATAACAGAAATTGAATACGTACTCGTAGTGTAATTGGATAACATTACGGCCTCCGACGCCGTCGACTCCGGGTTCGAGCCCCGGCGGGTACACCACAGAGCCCCTGCGCAAATTGCGCAGGGGCTCTGTGGTGTATTCGTCAAGGGCAAGAACCCGCTGGGTTCGCCCCGCGCGCACCATTCGTCTACTAAGCGCGGCACAAGCCCGTAGGGCGCAGTAGCCCCAGCGGGTACACCTCAAAAAATTAACCAAATTCATTATTCGCTATTTGCATCTTTCCCAATTCCAATGTTTGATGCATAGAAAAAAATATACGCCTCTACTTGAACATAAAAAGTCGCACCCCTCAAATTGAATAGAAATTGCTTGGCATATTCAGTATAACACTTTTGCGGCTTTTTTGTCAAGCGGAAAAATTTTTGCGCTCAATTATTCCTATTAAATGACAAGACAGGACAGGCTTTTTGCCTGTCCTGTCTTGTCTTTATCAGAATTTTCTCACTTCACGTACACGACGTAGTTCTCTTTCCGCGGGGCGGCGGGCTTGGGGGGAGCCGCGGGGTAGCCCAACACGCAGTGGCCGATGCCCTCGTACTCGCCCTCCACGCCGAGCGAGCGCAAGATCTCCTTGCCCTCTTCGCTCTCGAACTCCTCCCGCGCGCGGTGGATCCAACAACTGCCGATGCCCTCCGCCTCTGCGGCGAGCATCAAATTGCCCATGACGAGGCTCCCGTCGTACACGCGCGTGTTTACATTTCTATCCGCGAGGACGACCAAGACGACGGGCGCGCCGTAGAAGGGGTCGCCCGTCATGCCCCAGATCTCGGCGTTCATCTTGGAAAGCCTATCGCGCAATTCTTTATTGGTGACGGCGAGGATGATGGGCGACTGTCTCCCCCGCCCCGTGGCGGCATAGGTGCCCACCTCGCAGATGCGGCGGATGACCTCTTCGGGCACGGGCGCATCGGTATAGCGTTTGGTGCTTCTTCTTTGGATGATGAATTGTTCCAGATCGTTCATATTTTTTCTCCTTTTTAGCCATTATAGCAAACTTTCGTGCGGGGCGCAAGATTTGCTTGTGAAATTATCGCGTTTTAAGAAATAAATTTACAATTCCACTTGATTTTTTCCCGATTTCCTGTATAATAGAAATAGCGGCGTGCGCGAGCGCGCGGCATAAACCAAAATCATAAGGGGTTTTTTATGGGCGTATCCGCAAACAATATCCGTAACATCGCCATCGTCGGCCACAGCGGCGAGGGCAAGACCACTCTCACCGAAGCCATCCTCTACAACGGCGGCTCCATCGAGCGCATGGGCAAGACGGACAACGGCACCACCGTCTCCGACTTCGACGAACAGGAGATCGCAAGAAAGACTTCCATCTCCCTCTCCCTCTCCTACACCACTTGGAAGGACGTCAAGCTCAACCTTCTCGATGTCCCCGGCTTCTACGATTTCGAGGGCGAATTCGATTCCGCGATGCGCGCGTGCGGCGCGGCGATCGTGGTGATGGGCGCGAACGGCTCCGTCACCGTCGGCGCGGAGAAGGCCATCAACTACTGTCTCAAAGCAAAGAAGCCGCTCATCATCTTCATCAACGGCATGGATAAGGAGAATGCCGACTACGCGGGCACCGTGCGCGCCCTGCGTGAGAGCTACAAGAACAAGGTAGCGCCCATCCAGATCCCCTCCATGGAAGGCAACAAGATGACGGGCTACATCAACGTCATCACGGGCAAGGCGTTCCGCTTCACGGCGGGCGCACCCGAGGAGATCGCCGTGCCCGCGGCATACGCGAGCGAACTCGAAGAGATGCAGGCCTCCCTCATGGAGTCGGCCGCCGAGAACGACGACGAACTCCTCGAAAAATACTTCGACCAAGGCTTCCTCTCCCGCGAGGAGACCATCCTCGGCATCCGCAAGGGCATCCAGACGATGAGCGTCATCCCCGTGCTCGCGGGCAGCGCCCTCCTCAACAAGGGCGTCATCAATCTCATGAACGAGGTCGTGGAATATCTCCCGCAGGCCGCAGAGCGCGCAGCGCTCTCGGCGACCGACGTCAAGACGGGCGGCGCCGTGGAGATCTCCTGCGATGCGGATGCTCCCTTCGCGGCACAGGTCTTTAAGACGGCCGTCGACCCCTTCGTGGGCAAACTGAACTACCTGCGCGTGTGCCGCGGCGTGCTCCGCTCGGGCATGAGCGTCCTCAATCCCAACACCAACACCACCGAGCGCATCAACGCCATCTACCTCGTCATGGGCAAGAAGCAGACGCAGGTCACCGAACTCACAGCGGGCGATATCGGCGCGGTCAACAAACTCACGGGTACGGGAACGGGCGACACGCTGTGCGACGTCAACACCCCCGTGCAGTTCGCCCCCATCGACTTCCCCGAGCCCGTGCTCTCCATGGCGGTCAACGCCACCGTGCGCGGCACCGAGGATAAGGTGTTCGGCGGGCTTGCGCGCCTCACCGAGGAGGACAAGAGCTTCCGCGTCGTCAAGAACACCGAGACGGGCGAAACGCTCGCCTGCGGGCAGGGCGAGATCCAGCTCGACATCATCAAGAAAAAATTAAAGTCCAAGTTCGGCGCGGACGCCGAGTTTACGACGCCCACCGTCGCCTACCGCGAAGCCGTCACGGGCGTTGCGGAAGCCGAGGGCAAGCACAAGAAGCAGTCGGGCGGCGCGGGGCAGTTCGGCGTCGTCAACATCCGCTTCGAGCCGGGTGCGGCGGACGGCATCTTCGAGTTCGTCGATGCGACCGTCGGCGGCTCGGTGCCCAAGCAGTTCATCCCCGCCGTGGAGAAGGGTCTGCGCGAGGCCATTCAGAAGGGCGTGCTCGCGGACTATCCCATGGTGGACTTGAAGGCGACGCTCTTCGACGGCAAATCCCACCCCGTCGACAGTAAGGAGATCGCTTTCGTCTCGGCGGCAAAACTCGCCTATGACGACGGCGTGCGCCGCGCGCATCCCGTCATCTTGGAGCCCATCTGCTCCATGAAGATCATCGTCCCCGAGCAGTACGTCGGCGACATCATGGGAGACTTGAACACCCGCCGCGGCCGCATCATCGGCATGGAGGCGCAGGACGGCATGCAGGTCATCACCGCCGAAGCGCCGCAGGGCGAAATTCTCACCTACGCCACGAGCCTCCGCTCCATCACGCAGGGCAGGGGGAAATTCTCCGAGACGTTCGCGCGCTATGAACAGGCGCCCGACTTCGTCATGCAGAGCTTGAAGAAATAACCGATCGGAATGCGCCCCGCGAAGCCTCGCGGGGCGTTTGCCATACAGATACCAATGACGCGCAACGAAAGAAAAAAACTGCAATGGGTGCGGAAATGGGTGACCGTCGGGCTCGCCGTTTTGCTGGTGCTCGCCGTCGCCGTATTCAACGCCCTCTGCCCCTTCCGCACGCTGCTTGCGGCGCGCGCCATCGCCGCGCCCGTGGAGGGCGAACTGCGCATCTACTTTCTCGACGTGGGGCAGGGCGACTGCACCGTCGTTTCCTTCCCGAACGGAGAGGCGCTCGTCATCGACGGCGGCGACGGTTCGTGGAAGAACGACGACCACCTCATGCGCTTTTTCAAGGGGCTCCACGCGAAAGAGCTGACGTTCGTCTCCTCGCACGCCGACACCGACCACTGCGGCGGGCTCGCCTACATCCTCGAATATTTCGGCGCGAAGACGCTCTATCTGCCCGCGATCGGCTCGGACGATGCCGCCTATACGGACATGCAAACCGAGGCGGAAAAACGGGGCGCGGAGATAAAAACGGCAAAACGCTATGAGATTTTGGACTACGGCGAGGCGTACGTCTCCTTCCTCTCCCCCTATTCGCAGGAGGAGACGGAGACAAACGAGGCGTCCACCGTGCTCTATCTTCAATACGGGGAGTTCAGCGCCCTCTTCACGGCGGACATAAACGCCAAGCGCGAGGAGAAACTGCGCCAAGAGTATGAGGCGATGCAGAGCATCTTCGACTATAAAGATTACACCGTGCGCCTCGAAGACATCGACGTGTTGAAGGTGGCGCACCACGGCTCGGACGCCTCCTCCAACGCGCAGTGGCTGGCTCTCTTGAAGCCGAAGGCCTCCGTCATCTCCTGCGGACGGGGCAACCCGTACGGCCACCCCTCGGGCGGCGCCCTGCAACGGCTCTTTGACTGCGGCAGCGAAATTTACCGCACCGACGAACTCGGCGACATCATGATCTCCGCCTTCCCCGACGGCAACTTTGAGGTGACTTGGGAATAAAAACGCTATATGGGGTGCCCTTTTCCGCATTTTGAAGATAAAAATTTAATATATTCGCGCGGCAGGCTCTGCCCGCCGCGCCTTATATAACCGTATTGCCGCCCTTGCTGTAAATTACTGCGCGCCCCGCCCGCACTTATTTTGTTGTCGAAGGGCGGCACGAGCCCATAGGGCGAAGTAAGCAAAACCACGCTTTTGCGGCAGCGCTTTGGGCGGCAGGTACCGCCGCAAAGCCCGTCGCGCCTGCCAGCGCTCCTGTCGCGGCGCGCTCACAGCCCACAGGGCTGTTGAGCATGGTGCGCCGCTCCACCCAATTTGCCGCATACTTGCGGCTTAATGACTTTGAGAACATCTCCATTCGCGGGCGACCCGTTAAGAGATGCACAAATTAACCCCTCGTTCAAAATATTTTGCAGCGCAAAAAGATTTTGAACGAAATTTTTCACGCGATCATGCTCTTCCAGATGCGCTCAAACCGCTCTTCGGACTGCAACACCTCGTTTGCGAGCGCCTTGATCTCCTCGTCGGCCTCCTCGTCGCTCATCTCGCCGAGGGACGACTTGATCGCGGTGATGCCCATGACCGTCCCCCGCACCATCATCTCGGCGATGTGGGCGCGGGAATCGTCCGCCATCGTGCTCATCTTGATGCTCGACCACATCATCGCCTTCTTGATGGGCCCGGGGTTTTTGAGTTCGATGTTCTTATCCTTGGCGATCGTCGCCGCCTTGCCGCACAGGCGTTCGTACTCCTCGTGTTCGCGCAGGAGTTCTTCTCTCAGTTCCCCGTCCTCCGTCTCGGGCAGAATGTCCGAAATGGATTGCAGGGCAAGTTGGCAGTTGCGGTGCACTTCGGCGAGCACCTCTTCGCTCTTTTTTACTTCCATATTTCTCTCCTTTGTGGATAGCGTGAGAAATTTTGCGAAAAGTATGCAATGCCGCCCGAAAACCGCTTGACATTTCCCCCTTCTTATGGTAAATTGAACAGCGAACCGTTAAGGACGGGCTCTTATAAGCATTCCCTTCGGGGGGATCGCCTACGCAACTTACGAGATCCTATCAAGGAGGTAACAGCAGTGTACGCAATCATCGAAAACGGCGGCAAGCAGTACAAGGTTTCCGAGGGCGACGTTGTCAGAGTGGAGAAACTCAATGCCGAAGTGGGCGCAGAGGTCTCCTTCAAGGCAGTCATGATCGCCGACGGGGAGACCGTGAAAGTGGGCGGCGACGTCGCATCGGCTACGGTGACGGGCACCGTGCAGGCGCAGGATAAGTTCAAGAAGATCATCGTCTTTAAGTACAAGTCCAAGAAGAACGAGCGCAAGAAGCAGGGCCACCGTCAACCCTATACCGCGGTGAAGATCGGGAAAATTTCCCTCTGACCGCATTGGCGCAGACGCGCCGAAAATAAAGAAAAGGAGAAAGAAACATGATCTTTATTTCATTGTTCGCTCATAAAAAGGGTACCGGCTCCTCCCACAACGGCAGAGACAGCGAGGCCAAGCGCCTCGGCGTCAAGCGGCAGGACGGGCAGGAAGTGCTCGCGGGCAGCATCTTGGTGCGCCAGCGCGGCACGAAGATCCACCCCGGCAACAACGTCGGCATCGGCGGGGACGATACGCTCTTCGCCCTCAAAGACGGCGTCGTCCGCTACGAGCGCAAGGGCAAGGATAAGAAACAAGTCAGCGTTTATTAAAACACAAACCGCCGCAACATACGCGGCGGTTTGTTTACGGAATGATCAGCGGCGCAACTGCGCGCATAGTGCCCATCCCTGCGCCGCCCATGCGAAAGACGAACGCAAAACACATCTTTGTTTCAAAAAATTTTATCAAGATAAAAAACCAAGGCGGAACTTATATGAGTTTTTTATTGGCAAATGATGAACACATCGTTAAAAATTGGGCATACGGCACAGTAAAGTCCAATCATCAAAAGAGCAATGCGCAACTTTTTATTACGAACAGGCGCATCGTCTCAGTGGTAGAAAGCAAGACTCAAAAGAGCATTTCGGAAATCCCGCTTGACGAGGTGAGCACGATTTCCTTCCGTAAGAGCCGTTGTTCTGCCGCCGGCAAAGCCCTCTCTGTGATCGAAATCATTTTCGGCGTTCTTTTTTCTGTTTTAATCTTCGGCATTTTTATGATCAAAGGCGGGGCGAGAAGGATCCGGTACGGCGAGTTTTCGCTCGAGATCACAACAAAGGGAATCGCATACCCCGCAATCAGCATCGGAATGCGGAGAGGCAACCTCAGGAAAAAAGTCCAAAAAATCAAGGTGCGGATCGATAAACGCGTGGTCGATACGATCGGCGACGAAATCGGCGCGGTCTATCTCAATAGTAAATAGTATCAAAGTATAGCGTAAGCGGCTCGCAAATGCGAACCGCTTATGTTTTTAGATGAAATCAACGGCGCGCCGTTCGGCGCGCCGCTTTCATGCTATCTTTCTCAATAATTTTCGGCGTGAACCTCGAAATACGCCTGCGGATGCTTGCACACGGGGCAAATTTCGGGCGCCTTGGTGCCGACCACGATGTGCCCGCAGTTGCGGCATTCCCAGATCTGCACGCCGCTCTTTTCGAACACCTGCTTGGTCTCTACGTTGTTCAAAAGGGCGCGGTAGCGCTCCTCGTGCGACTTCTCGATGGCGGCAACGCCCCTAAACTGCGCCGCAAGCGCCGTGAAGCCCTCCTCTTCGGCCTCGCGCGCCATGCGCTCGTACATGTCCGTCCACTCGGCATTCTCGCCCTCGGCGGCATGCAGAAGATTTTCGGGCGTGTCGCCCAGCTCGCCCAGCGCCTTGAACCACAGTTTGGCGTGTTCCTTCTCGTTCTCCGCGGTCTTCAAGAACAGCGCGGCGATCTGCTCATAGCCCGCCTTCTTTGCAACGGAGGCGAAATAGGTGTACTTGTTGCGCGCCTGGCTCTCGCCCGCGAACGCTTCCCACAGATTTTTCTCCGTCTTTGTGCCCTTGTAAGGATTGTTTCCCATAATTTTTTCTCCTTTGATGAAATATTATCGTTATGGAAATGGTATCACAAAACGCGAAGCCTGTCAAGGGGGCGGAGCAAAATTCGGGCGGAGGGCATACGATAAAAAAGCGCGCATAAAATTTGCGGAATTTTACAAAATGCAGAGAAAATCGCTTGCGTTCTTCCGCCAAATGTGCTATATTTAACAAGCAATCGGAAGTTTAGCTCAGCTGGGAGAGCACTTGCCTTACAAGCAAGGGGTCATAGGTCCGAGTCCTATAACTTCCACCAATACAGCGCGGATAGCTCATTATGCGGGAATAGCTCAGTGGTAGAGCGCCACCTTGCCAAGGTGGATGTCGCGGGTTCGAGTCTCGTTTCCCGCTCCAAACACAGCTCCGCGCTGTTTTTTTTGGCGCCATAGCCAAGAGGTAAGGCAAGGGTCTGCAAAACCCTGACTCCCCGGTTCAAATCCGGGTGGCGCCTCCACGTCGCCGCAAGGCGCCTTTCGCAAGGGATTGCCGTTTGGCAATCCCTTTGCTTTTAACGCCTGCGGCTCCTTCTTCACAAAAAATCTTGCTTCGCAATCTTTTTTGTGAGTACTGCGGAATTTTCATATTTTTTGCCGCTTGCCGCTCCTCTCTCACAAAAAATCTTGCTTCGCAATTTTTTTGTGAGTACTGCGGAATTTGTAAATTTCGGCGCCTTTCGCAAAGGGATTGCCGTTTGGCAATCCCTTTGCTTTTAACGCCTACGGCTCCTTCTTCACAAAAAATCTTGCTTCGCGATCTTTTTTGTGAGTACTGCGGAATTTTCATATTTTTTGCCGCTTGCCGCTCCTCTTTCACGAAAAATCTTTGCTTCGCAAATCTTTTTCGTGTATATTGCGAAACGGTTTTATTTTTTCTCAAACTCTTGACAAAATCTTCAAAATGCTATACACTGTATATACATTGAGAATACTATATAGGGGAGGTATCTTATGGCTACAATCAATGTCCGCGTCGATGATGACGTAAAAAAAGAAGCCGGCGCAATTTTTGCCGATCTCGGGCTCGACATGAGCACGGCGATCAACATGTTCCTGCATCAGGCGATCATGCAAGAGGGTCTGCCCTTCGAGGCGAAACGGGTTCCCAATGCAGAGACACTGGCGGCATTGGAGGAATTAAAAGAGATGAACGCTCACCCCGAAAAATATCCCGGTTATAAGACAATTGAGGAGTTGAGGAGAGCGCTCGAGGTATGAAGTACGAGGTAAAATTTTCCGGTCGCTTCAAAAAAGATCTCAAGACAGTCCAACGGCAGGGAAAAGACCTCGACAAACTTTTCAATGTCATCAACATTCTCGCAAATGACGAGCGTTTGGATCCCAAATTCCACGACCACCTTCTATCGGGGAACTTCGAGGGTTGTCGGGAGTGCCACATCGAACCCGATTGGTTGCTCATCTACCAAATACGGGAAGAAGAACTGATCTTAAATCTCACCCGCACGGGAACGCATTCCGATCTGTTTCGTTGATTTCAATACAAGTCCGCCCGCCCGAAAAAATTCGGACGGGCGGCGTTTATTTGAAAATTTACAGCGGTTTGTAGGTGCGCGCCTCCAAGAACGCCATCACGGTGTCGATGGCCGTGGTGAGCGCCGCGCCGCCGAAGCCGTGCCCCGCGCCTTCGAGCACGGTGAGCTTCGCCCTGTCCGCGCCGTACGCCGTCACGGCGCCGTCGACGTACTTGCGCGCCACGAGCGCATCCTTATCTCCCCACACAATGCACACATCCTTTTTATATGCGGGAATGACGGCAAACGGGTCGAAATTCTGCACGCTCTTGATAAACTCGGCGCCGATATAGTAACCCATGAGCGACGTCTTTGCCTCGGGTTTCCCCGTCCAGTCGTCGGGAATGTTGAACGCGGGGAAGTAGAGCGCCAGCCCCGCGACGTCGTCCTTGATGGCGCTGTCCGCCGCGGCGAGCGCCGAAACAAAGCCGCCCTGACTGCCGCCCCACAGAAACACCTGCGTCTCATCCACATCCGGAAGCGATTGGATATGCTTGAACACCTCCACGGCGTCCTTTTGCATGGTGAAGGGCGTATAGTCGTCCGCCGTTCTGCCCTTGCTCTTCCCGCCCGACTGCGCGCCGCAGAAATCAAAGGCGTATGCGACGTACCCCCTCTGGGCGAGCCTCCTGCACTCATTCGGGAAATCGGTATAGTGCCCATTGAACCCATGGCATAAAATGACGGCGGGCAGTTTCCCGTCGGGCAACTTTACGTTTGACGCATCCTCGGGCACATAGAGTTCGCCGTAGATCTCGATCTCGGCGTCGCCGTCGGTGTACGTAAATGTGTGCTCTTCTTTCGACACCGCATACACGACGTCCTCGGGCAAATTGCGCAGTTCGCGTTTCACTTCCTCCTCCTCTTCGCCGCAACCCGCCAAAATGCCCACGAGCGCGAGCGCCACGGCCGCGGCACAAACCAAAAATTTTTTCATAAGTCCCCCTATTTTTTACGGATATTCTCCGCTATTTTGCACAGTGTTTCGAGAATTTCCGCCCGCTCCTCAGGTGAAAACCCCGCAAAGCCGCGCGCCTCAAGCTCCTCCACCCGCCCTTCGAGGACGTCGGCGATCCTTCGCCCCTTTTCGGTGAGAAAGACGCGCACGGCCGTCTTGCAGTCCTCGGCGGAACTCCTTTCGCGGCGGACGAGCCCCTTCTTCTCCATGCCGGCGAGCAAACCCGTGAGCGTGGGCTGCGTCACGCCGCAGAGAGAAGCGAGCTTTTTTTGCACGAGCCCGTCGCCCCGCCGCAGGATGTATAAAATTTTGGGCTGCCCCGCCGTGAGCCCGAGCTCCGCGAACACCGCCCTGCTCGCCTCGGCGTGCGCCGCCCACGCCCCCATGAGCGCCAAAAACAGCTTGTCGTACATAAATTTGTTTCCTAATTCTTGCACATCTTATCACAAAAAATGCACCCCGTCAACCCCTTTGGAAAAATTTTTTCGCAAAACCGCGTCTCGCGTGGGCTTTCGCGCTCTTCTGCTCCAAGAAATATCCCGCAGGACGGAAAATTTTCCTCATCAAATTGCCGCCCGCGCCAAAGGCGCGGGCGGCAATGCGCATCTCTTTGTTGCCCTCTGCCGCACGGGCAGAGGGGGAAAACTTACAATGTTTTGCGGTTTTTTATAAACTCTCCTTGAAGATCTCTACGATCTCCTCGCAGGTGAGCACTTTGTAGCCGCCGTCCATGACGAGCGTCGCGTCGGCGAGGGCTTCGATCATCTCCGCCGTTGCGCCGAGCTCGGAGATATTCATGGCGAGTCCGAGCTCCCTCATCCAACGCTCCATGGCTTCAAGCCCCGCATTTGCGACTTCTTCATCGCTCCCCTCGTCCTTCACGCCCCACACCTCGACGGCGAAGCGGCGGAACTTCTTCACGCCGTAGGGCAGAATGTGGCGATAGTAAGGCAGAGAGACGGCGGAGAGCGTCATGCCGTGCGTGGCATCGGTGAGGGCGCCCACCGCCTGCCCGAGCATGTGAACCTCCCAATCGGTGTCCTTGCCCTGCGCGATGAGGGTGTTGAGCGCCCACGTCGCCGCCCACATGATGTTGCTCCTCGCCTCGTAATCGTGCGGGTCTTTGAGGGCAACGCGCGAATTTGCGATCAGCGATTTCATCAGCCCCTCGGAGAGATAGTCGCTCACGTTGTCGTCCTCGCCCGAAAAATACTGCTCGCAGATGTGGTTGAACGCGTCGTAAATTCCCGCCACCATCTGCCGCTTTGGCACGGAAAACGTATACATGGGGTTCAAAATCGTGAACTTCGGCATCACCTCGGAGCCGAACACGTGCCCTATTTTCAGCTTCTCCCTGTGGTTGGTGATGACGGAGCCCCCGTTCATCTCGCTGCCCGTGCCCACCATGGTGAGCACGCACGCAACGGGGATAATTTTGCACGTCGGCTCCTCGAAGTCGATGAAGTACTTCTTCCACGGGTCGCCCTCGCAATACGCCGAAACGGACACCGCCTTCGCGTAATCGCACACCGAGCCGCCGCCCACGGCGAGAATGAGGTCTACTTTATGTTCCCGCGCAAGTTTTGCGCCCTCGTAGAGCTTCTCCACGGTGGGATTGGGCATCACGCCGCCGTCCTCCACGATATGTTTGCCGCACGCGCGCAGAATGCCCACGACTTCATCATAGATGCCGTTCCTCTTCACCGAGCCCCCGCCGTACACGAGCTGCACCGTCTTGCCGTAACGGGCGAGTTCCTCGCCGAGGTGAGAGCTCGCGTCCTTGCCGAAATACAGTTTTGTGGGATTGTGGTAGCAAAAATTTCCGATCATTTCATGTTTCTCCTATAAAATTTCACGATCTTATCGAAGGGAATGACGCCCTTGCCGCCGCCGTCGTAGAGGTCGGTGTGCACCGCATCGGGGATGATACAAAGCTCCTTGTTGTCCCCTTTCAGCAGTTTGAAGGCGTCCTCGGAGAAGTAGCGCGAGTGCGCCTTTTCGCCGTGGATGAGAAGAACCGCGCTCTCGATCTCCCCCGCATACGCCAGAATGGGCATGTTGATGAAAGAGAGAGCCGACGTCTTGTTCCAGCCGCCGTTGGAGTTGAGCGACCGCGCATGATAGCCGCGCGGCGTCTTGTAATAGTCGTAGTAGTCCTTGACGAAAAACGGCGCGTCGGCGGGCAGAGGATCCACCACGCCCCCCGCAAGTTCGTACGTCCCGCTCTTAAAATCGGCAATACGTTGTGCGTTTAATGCCTCTTTGAGGGCACGGCGCGCCTCCTCGCTGTCGGCCTCGTCAAAGTACCCCTTGGCGTTGACGCGGGTCATATCGTACATCGTGGAGGCAATGGTCGCCTTAATGCGCGTGTCCATCGCGGCGGCATTCAGAGCCATGCCGCCCCAGCCGCAGATGCCGAGGATGCCGATTTTTTCGGGATCCACCCGCTCGTGGCAGGAGAGATAATCCACCGCGGCGCAAAAATCTTCGGTGTTGATATCGGGCGAGGCGACGTAGCGCGGCTCCCCTCCGCTCTCCCCCGTGAATGAGGGATCGAACGCGAGCGCAAAGAACCCGCGCGCCGCGAGCTCCTGCGCGTACAGCCCCGAGGCCTGTTCCTTCACCGCGCCGAACGGGCCGCACACGGCGATCCCGGGGAGTTTTTTCCGCGTCCCCTTGGGAAGATAGACGTCGGCGGCGAGCTCGATTCCGTAGCGGTTTTTGAAGGTCGCCTTGAAGTGCTTTACCCGCTCGTTCTGCGGAAACACCTTGTCCCATTCCTTGGTGAGTTTCAATTTTCCCATACATTCCTCCTTTTTTGCGGCGTATTTGCCGCGAAAATCGCCCGCGGGCGGCTGTTTTCAGATTTTCAGAACGCCATCCGAGCAGACGACGGAGATGGTCTCGGGCCCGAACTTCCTCTCCTTGCGGTTGACATTCCCCCCTTCGTACCCATCCGCCGTCTTGCGGGGAATATAATTGCACTTGTGGAAGGTGACCCGCTCCGTCAACTTTTTCCACGCGCGCACCGACCCGCCGAACCGTATTTCTTCCAGCGCGTAATTATCCGAGAAGGCGCCATCGCGGATCTCCTTCAAGCCCTTGGGGAGGATGAGCGTTTTCAGGTTGAAACATTGGGCGAAGGCGAGAAAGGGAATGCGCGTGACGCCCTGCGGGATCTCCAACGTGCGCAGTCCCCCGCAGCCGTCGAAGCACCATTCCCCGATCTCCTCGAGCCCCGCGGGCAATTTTATCTCGCGGAGCGACTTGCACCAATAGAGCGCACAGCCCTCCAAAACGCGCAGCGTTTGCGGGAAATTGATGCTTTTCAGGGCAAAACAACGGCTGAAAGCGTCGCCCTCGATGCGCTCGATCCCCTCGGGCAGAACGACCTCTTTGAGCGCTTCGCAGGCGCAGAGAAAGTGCTGCGGCACCGCCTTCACGCCCGCAGGAAGCACAAACTTTTCCAGCGCACTGCACGCGAGAAACGCGGCTTCCACGAGCTCTTTGGGGTGGCAGCCCTCCATGAACTCCACCTCGCGCAGCTCTTTGCATTCGGCGAACGCAAACCTCCCGATGCGCTCCACCGTATCGGGGATGCTCACGGAGACGACACGGCTATGCGAAAAGGCGTCCTCGCCGATCTCCGTAATGCCGCGCGGGATGACGACGGCACCCCCTTCTCCGAGGTATTTGAGGAGCTTCCCCCCTTCTGTCTGAAATTCCGACGGCATCTACGTCTCCTCCGCGCCCTCCCGTTTTCCCCTTGCGGGTCTCTGCCGACGCACTATTTTCCACATTCCGATTATACGCCGCCCGCGCACCTTTGTCAAGCATTGCAAAAAACAGCCCCGTCTCGGGACTGCTTCAAAGCTCCCGAAAAAGATTGCAGAGCGGGATTTGTGGAAAAGGAGACGCAGGCGGAAGCAAAGAAGTTGCCCTTGGGGGACAACTTCCCGCAAAATGCGCCTCGCGGCGCCGCGGTGCGCCACCCCCAACCCAACTTCAACCGTCCGCTCGGGATTTTGCTATACTTGAAGGGCGAACCACTCAAAGTATTCAAAGTGGTTCGCCCTTATAATTTAACCAAAATGTCATTGTAAATCAAATAATTATTACGCCGTCGGCAATTCATTTTGACTTTTTATTTCTGTCTGTTCGCTTACATTATCACACACAACTATTGGATTGCTTATAATTAATATGTTGTTTTTTAACAACGAAAATAATGTATTTGGTAAAACCGAACTCCGCGAGCTCATTTCCATTGAATTACTGGATACATTTGAAGTATACAAAAATTTATTGACCAACATCTTTTTCCCACCCCTCAAATATTCGATTATCATTTATTTGTTGATTGGGCATCCCAACCTGTAAAACTATTTTTTGCAGAGTACCTTTGGAAACAAATTGCTCTCTACCGTGAGATACGCTGTCCAGAATGACTCTAATATACTTATATGACTTCATATTTGATTTTGCCAATTCAATCACGGGATCATAGGGTGTATTCAACAACAACTCTTCACTAACAATTCCGTACCATTTATTAATTAATTCATTCAGTTGACCATCAACTAATTCAACATTTAATCCAAGTTGATTAGCCTCCTTGTAGCTAATAGTATAATCGTGGCTACCCGAATCGCTACACAAAAAATCCACAAGAGCTTTCCGCTTCCTCTTTGAACAGTTTTGATATGTGAGCAATTTGCGAGCAATCATCTTAATCTGACCTTGCCGTCTATAAACATCTCCCATTAATAGAGGATTTAGAGTATCCGACATTTTTATGAATGCTTGAATTAGATCTTTTGATGAAGTTATACCAAGCTCTTTTTTGGCTAAATTAAAATAGCCTTTTACCGATTCAACGCTCGTCGCTAAAGTAATATTCTGCCCATTTATATTTACCTTTATTCCCAATGGACTATTGAGAGATGGATCAATGGGGCCAAGCGTTGACTGATGAGTTAATAAAATTTTGTTTGCGCCAAGGCACATAATTGTCCCCGAACTACGAACTTTTCTAGGGACAATAATTTCAAGTTCATCGCAGTACTCTCTAATCAGATTGACGATATTCCAAGTAGCCATCGTATCGCCACCAAGGGTATATAAAATGAGAGTTATTTTATTGGTTTTCCCAATCGCCTCCAAATGTCGTCCAAAAACATCTACCACGTCCGAGGCGATTTGAGTTTCCATATTCAGCCTATCACCAGTGACGTAAGCTATTACTTTTGACTTACGTAGGCCCTCAACTTCCTTATAAAGATCAATTAGTTTCTTTTGCATTATGACCTCATTAAATCGATTTGAAGATATTTGTGATCTTGTCCTCGATATTATCCCAATCGAATTTAAGAATAGCGTAATAGTTCCGATCCAATTTTAAGAAGTTGGATTCGTTTAATGTACTATCTGATTCTCTTTTGGAACTGTAATATCTTCTGCCCGACAAGATAATGACCTCGAACAATTTATACAGAATTTCGTCGTACTTATCTTTGTTGCTTTCAAAAAGTTTCTTGGGGAACAATGGAGCAGCGCCTTCTATCTCCTTGAAAATATCATAATAATAATCATCATAGGCCTTTTCCTTATTGACATTCCCAAAAAGAATCTTCAAGTCCGAAGATTTTATATTTTTGTTATAAACCCGTGCAGCAAATGCTACAAATGAAATACAAATAGTTCGAGCATTATGTGCGAACGGAATAATCTCCGCGGCAAAAGGCGATTCTTCTTGCACTCTGTCAAATTGCTGAATGAAAGTTTTTCTGTAATATGAATCAATATACAAAAGTTCTCTTACCAGGAGACAGACTTTCGCTTGATCTTCGTTAAAAACAGGATTGTAATACTTTTCCCAATAGAGTATAGAAGGCTTTGACCTGCTTGACCCGGGAAGTTGGAAAAGCCCAGCCAAGCACAATTTGCCCACTTCCACCAAGTCTGTATTCTTATAGTCTTCCTTATAGTCTTTCGGAATAATCTCGCCACGCTTTGTTTGGTAGAACACGCCAACATTTCTCATCTCGTTCCCAAATCTAACTTGTTCGGGAGCATTTGCTTTCAAATCAATTTGTTTGATGGCCTTTTGAGAGTTGGTAGCTTTGGCTATTTCCAAACTAAACAAATTCTTTTCATCTTCATTTTCGCCGACAGTCCTAATAATTTTGCAGGGTAGATAAAAATCGTGTTCCTTATTGATTTCTTTGCTCTTATGTAGCAAAGTTGTTGTTTGACCGCCATTAACAATCGAAAAGTTTTTTAGCTTTACTTCTTTACCGCTAATATCAAAGTCATCGCAGATGATCGTCAACCCATTATTCTTAAACCAAAATGTTTCGGGATATCTGCTGATCGTCTCGTTGATAGAGGTATCGATGTCGCGCTTTTTTACGAAGTATCTCAAATTGCGCGACAGCAGATTCGTGCTATGCCGTGCATATAACTCTTTAATCGAAAAAGCAGATACATTGACTATAACTGCATCATCTGTATATTCGAGATAATTATTAGCCCTATCTATTGCAATCTTTCCATTTTCAACAGTTGGCCTGCGAGATTCGGATTCCTTTATTTCGTCAACGACATCATCTGCAAAATATAATTGAATCTCATAGTTTATGGTATCCAACCCATGCTCTTGCAGCAGTTTTTGAATACGATCTTCGCGTATTCCGCTTCTGGGCGCGCTGGTATAAAACACGAAACAGACTTTCGATTCATCGCCCACTTCCGCATCTAACGACAAAAATGTTCTTTGCACTTTTGTATTGACTGATTCATATTCCCCGCGTTTCATACTCTTGTAAAACAAGATCATTTTTGCGACAGCATCACGAACAGCGTCGAACGTAATCGTCTGATAATACTTCGATTGGCAGATAATCATATTGTTCGTTTCCGAATTAGGATCAGACAAAAGAGCATCAACGCCGCCGTCTTTTACAGAATCAACAAGAATATTCTCGATATCACTATCGTTAAATGACAGAGACGGGTTTTTGTAAAAATTTGACTTAACGCATAACACCGTAAAAATATGCTCATCGGATTCTTTCCGCAAGCTCGGATAAAACTCTTTTAATGACCTGATTCTGCCGCTAATCGTTTCGTACTGCAAATTTTTATCCATGGTATTACCTCTCTCTTAAAGTATAACATGATTTGCAGGAAAAAGCAAGAGCGAAGATGGTTTTTAAGATCTTTATAGACTCTAAAATGCAACGGGGCACTTAAGCGAGCACTTAACTAAACTGGATAATCAGTGATATCTTCGCCTGTGGCTCGTGCCGCCCTTAGTAGACGAATGGTGCGGGCGGTCGGGCTCGAAAATCGACCCCGCGCGAAACGGCACCAAAAAACAGCCCCTGTTGGGGCTGTTTTTTGGTGCCGCTGGTCGGGCTCGAACCGACACGAACTCGCGTTCGAGGGATTTTAAGTCCCTTGCGTCTGCCAATTCCACCACAGCGGCGTATTTTTTGTATAAAATCTGTATTTATTCTGTTTTCGCTCTGACGCAACAGATTTTAAGTCCCTTGCGTCTGCCAATTCCACCACACCGGCGCAATATGGTGTCGCGGCTTCCGCCGCGCCGATAACAGCCATATTTTATCCTTTCCCGCGGCATTTGTCAACCAAATTCCGCCGCCCGCGCCACATAAAACGCGGCATAAAAAAGAGGCGGCTCCGTTTAGGCCGCCACGTCGCGCAGTTTGCGGGAGAACTCTCCCCTCTCCACCGCGCCGAGGTACTCCTCCTCGGTGAGCTCGCACAAAAAACTCTCCCCGTCGAAGAGGAGAAGCGTCAGATACCTGTCGTCGCGCAGAAACCGCAGGGCGTCCTGCACGGTGCAATCGGCGGAAAGGGCGATGCGCATCTCCTCCACGCCGCGCTCGAAACTCTTCTTGCGGGAAAACGAAAGCCGCCTGTACGATCCTCCCCCCGCGGCGCCCGCCACAAGCAAAATTGCAAACATGGGGGCGGAAAAAGCGGGCACGGAGAAGCAAGAATACACAAAATATCCCAGAACGCCCGCGGCGAGCAGGAGGTTGACGGCAAGGCCGATGCGCCTCGCCCGTTTTTCGCCGAGAGGCTCCAACAAAATGCGCAGCGCCCGCCCGCCGTCCAGCGGGTAGGCGGGGAGGAGGTTGACGAAGAACAGCGAGAAGGAAACGATGGCCGCCGCGTCGGTATAGGGGTAGACCTCGGGCCACAGCCACCACAGCGCGACGAACAAAAAGCCCGTCGCAAGGTTGCATAAGGGGCCTGCGGCGAGCACGGCAAGTTCCCGCTTTCTGCCGATGCCCGCAATGTCCCCCGCGATCGCCGCGCCGTAGGGCATGAGCACCACCTTATCGAGGGTGAAGCCGTACCGCCGCGCGACAAAGGCGTGGGCGCATTCGTGTTCGAGGGCGGCGACGGTCGCCGAGAGAAAGAGCGGCAAATCCCCCGTGCAGGCGGAGAGCACGCCCGCAAGGAGGAAGAGCGGATGAACGGTCAGTTTGAATTTTTTCAGTTCCAAGCGAGCTTGTTTCCGTCTACGGAGTAGCAGCGCAAAATTTCCCCGTCGGAGTAGAACCCGACGCGCACTTCGCCCTCTCCGTCGGTACGGCCGACGGCGATGTTCCCGTAGACCGCGGCGCCCTCATCGACGCACACGCTGTCGAGCCCCGCAATGACGGAATGAAAGCTGTCCGAATGCTTGATCTCCACGGTGTAGCCCGCCGTCTCGTTGCCGCTTATCGAGGCGACCGTTCCGTTACAGGGGGCGTACACGGTGCAGGGGGCGGTGAAGGTGAGTTCGCCATTCTCGCTCACCGCAAATTCCACGTCGGTGTAGTCGTTGACGACGGGCGTCAGTTCAAAATCCGAATAGGCACGCGTATCCGTCTCGGCGGCGGCGCTCCCCTTCCCGCCGAAGAGCCCGCGCACAAAGGTGTTGATGGCGCTCTCGGGCATGAAGATGTTGGTGAGGAAGATGGCGGCGCAGAGGGCGCACACGGCGACGAATTCCCCGATGATGATGCGCCGCGCACGCTTTTCTTTGCCTGTCCGCGGCTTGACTTCGCGTTCGATGGGCTTGCTCTCGGCATAGAGCGGGTCGCCCGCCTCCTCCATGCGGTCATTCACTTGGTCGACGAGCTGCTCGGAAAGTTCGGGCTCGCGGTACCTGTGCTTTTTCTCGCGTTTGTTCACCGTCACCGTCTCCACGGGGATCTCGAGCATTTCGGCATAGTTGAGTTCTTCGTTCATATCACACCTCGTTGCGTTATTTTGCGTCGGCGGGACGTCCTCCTGCCAAGCTATCATAATGTATGCCGAAAGTTTTTGGGTTAGAAGAAAAAAGCTCTGTCGAAAGAGCACGACAGAGGCGGAAAGAAAAGAAGTTATGAAAGTTCCGCAAAAAATCCTTTCCTTTATCTATATTGCTATACCTATCTTGATACCTTTATCTTTTTGATACTTTCATATTATATCTCTATATCCCTATCTCCCCATCTCTCTCTATCTCTCTATCTTTACCTCTAACTTTATCTCTATCTCTTTATCTCTATCTCTTTCTATCTCCCTATTTCTCCATCTCACTATCTTTATATCCACTTCCCTAACGACGCGTCCCGATTTGTATCTACCCGCAGTAGAATTATTGTACTATTCCCCTTTTTGCGGCTTGTTGTTTCCCAATATCAATGTCTGAAAGCAAAATTTTTCCGTCATGAAACTGAAAAAGCCCCCTCGCGGGGGCAATTCCGTTTTACCCTTTCAAAAGTTCGCACACGGTGCGGGCGGCGAAGCGGACTTCTTCCTCCGTTGTCTGCATGCAGAAGGAGAACCGCGCGCCGCGTTTGGCCTCCTCCTCGCGCCTGCCCATGGCGAGAAGAACGTGCGAGGGAAGCGCGGCGTGCGCCGAGCAGGCCGCCCCGCCCGATGCCGCCACGCCCTTCAAATCGAGCGCGTTCAAAAACGCCTCGCCGCCGCGCGCGAAGGTGACGTGGGAAATGTTGGGCGCGCGGTTTTCGCCGTCAATTCGCACCCCATCCCCCAAATTTTCAAGCAAAAGTTCCTCGAAGAGGTCGCGAAGTTTGCCCGTGTGGGCAGAAAAACCTTCCCGCTCCGTCTGCGCCGCCCAAAGAGCCGCCGCGAAGCCGACCGCACCCGCCACGTTGACGGTGCCGCCGCGGAGCCCCCGCTCCTGCTCGCCGCCCGCGATGAGGGGCGAGAGGCGCGCGCCCTTCTTCACGATGAAGACGCCCGTGCCCTTGGGCCCGCCCACCTTGTGCGCCGAGAGCGAAATGGCGTCCGCATGGCGCAGAATTTCCCGCAAATTTTGAGAGCAAGCCGCCTGCACGCAGTCACAAAACAGCAAAACACCGTGCGTTTTGCAGAGCGCAGCCGCCTCTTCCACGGGCTGGATGCACCCCGTCTCGTTGTTGACCGCCATGAGGCACACGAGCCCCGCGCCGCCGATGTTCGCCGCGATGTCCGCGGGATCGCAGACGCCGTTTTCCCTTACGGGGAAAATTTCGCGGCCGCCCGCCCGAAGCGCAGAGGAGGAGAGCACGGCGGCGTGCTCAATGGCGGAGACGAGCGCGCGGCCTTCGCCCAAACAGCGCACCGCGTGGTTGTCGGCCTCGGTGCCGCCCGAGGTGAAAAAGACTTCGCCCGCGGAGACGCCGCAGATCTCCGCAATTTCGGCGCGCGCCTCGGCGAGGGCATACGCCGCTCTGCGCCCGTAGGCGTGGAGGCTATCGGGATTGCCGAAATTCTCGTTGAAGAAGGGAAGCATCGCCTCGCGCGCCTCGCTTCGCATGGGCGCCGTCGCCGCATAGTCGAGATAGACATTCATGGCTTTATTATATCCGCGCGCGCTGCAAATGTCAATGTTTTGTCGCCCCTCCCCCTGTATCCCCCTCCCCGCGCGCTTCGCGCGCGGGGAGGGGGATAGGTCGGACTTCGTTGTGGGGAAGCCTCATACCGAGCCCCAACGGGGCGAGTGTATCTTTGGGGAAAGATTCACTCGCCCTGCGCCCGCCCGCAAAAGCGGGCGGGCGCAGGGCTCGGAATGAGGCCCTCCCCCTCCCATGATTTTATATGATACCTCCCCCCACGTTGTGGGGGGAGGTACGGAGGGGGGAGGCACGGAATACGCTGTGCCCCTCCCCCTGTGTCCCCCTCCCCGAAATGGGGAGGGGGATATCATACTAATAAGCCGCGCGGGCGGAGGGGGATAGACCCACCCCCCTGCCCCCCCTCCAAGGAGGGGGGGCAGGGGGGTGGGCGCCTTATTATGGGGTGGGTGGGCGGGATAATGCCACACCTTATTGGGGCTCAGTAGGCGCGCTTGGAGGGAATGACCGTCTCGGAGAGGAGTTCGTTCATGGCAAGCGCGGGAGCGGCGGCGTCGAGGGCATCTTGGAGCGTGGTGTCGTCCGGCCAAGTGCCGTCCCAATTGTATTTATCCCTTGCAGCGATGAGCGACTGTTTGAGCGCGGTGATATGGTCGGGCTCTCTTGCGTTTTCTTCGGGCTGTACGCAGTCGGGGCCCTTGTTGACAAGCGACAGATCGCGGTACGACTTCTGCAAGTGCCACAGGATATGGTCGGTATTCAGAATGGGCGTTCCGTCTCCCTGAATATCGACGTATTCGCAGAGAAGGCGGATATCGCGTTCGGCATTCAACAACTTCCACAAGTAGGGACGCGTTGCCGTTGCGGTGAATTTGTAAAAGCTATACGTGCCGTCAGAATTGTCCGGAGTAACAGTGCATAGTCCGCCGTCGATAGTATTCGGCGTGTTTAAGGTGTAGCCTGTTATCAGACTGTTGCCCCACGTGCTGGCACTCCCAAATTTGGCTTCATATTTTTTCAAAATGTCCTCTTGAATGAAACGCGGGTCAATATGATCCAGACCGGACAACGGAGTTGCGAAATTCGATTTTCCCGAATCGGTCTTTCTATCGAGATATTTTTGCTGGCCTTCATCCCAAACATTGATGACACCGCCGACGCCGCCTACATTGGTAGCGCTTTCAGTCCACACCCATGCGTTTGGATCTTCCGGTTTAATCGTATACGTACTATCCCCCCGTATGACGTCACCGTTTTCATCTATATAAAAGTCTTTGGGCCCTATACCATACTTGGTATGCTTTCCTGTAACTTGTTTCGTCGCGCCTTCATCATAAGAGGTGTCAATGATCATCGGGTTTACAAAGAAATTGTTTGCCCCATCCATGTTGCCGCTGCTCAATGTGACAGAGTAATCGCATCCAAACCATTCCAGGTACTTATCGATGCTTTGCTCATTAAATGCCGCGGAGCCGGCGAGAAGTTGGAGTACCATTTCGTCAGTTATCAACCCTCCCGTGGCCAAATCCTTGATTTCATTGAACGAATTGTAATTCAACGCATCGAGATAGCCTTTGATATTCAAGGTATGCCCGCCGTGATTTTCCAAAATAATCGCGCGCTTTGCATTGACGATCGTGACATTTTCGAGATAATCGACGCATGCAGGGCTTTGCGCTAACGTCTTATTCCTATCGTTCCACAACTCGATCGCCGCCATAGCCGCATTCCGAAACACGGTATTTTTGGCGCGGAGACTTCCATTGAACAACTTGCCGTAATTTTGAATTGTGGAATAATACGCGTTGCGAACGCTGAAATAGACGCCCATGCGCGTGGAAACCACTTTATCCGTATCGTTGCGCCCTTTCAGATTCACGTTGTAGATATTGATGAACTGCGTATGATAACCCGTATTTTCGGTGCCGTTATTGTTGTTCATGAATTTTGTGGAACCGATGATCATGGTATTCAACGCGTTGAGGTTGATCTGATACCCGTTGCCGTAGACGGTATTTTTGTTGGCATAGGAACTGTTGTCTGTGCCGCCCGAGACGCTATCATTGACGGCTTTATCCAAAATCAAATCGTCTGCTTTCGCCTTGGTATACGCTTCGTCCGTCAACTCATTCTCGTTACAATTACGGTCGGCCGAAGGAGCGGAGACCGCCTCGTTCTTGCCGCCGTAGAGATTGTTGTGCAACACCAGCTTGTTGTGCGCATAGTAGCCCGTAGCGTTGAACACGTTGACGAGCGCGGCGTCTTCCAGAATGTTGAAGTTGAAGTGCGTATTTGCGTTGTTCTTCTCATCGTCCACGGTGGCCTGTGTGCTATCCACGGTGCCGTCGCCGACGGCCACGCGGAGGTAGGAGAATGCGCCGCCGGAGGGCGAGATATCTTTCCCCTCGATATTCTTCTGCCCCTCTTTGTACGGGACTTCCCACGCCGCCTGTTCGCCGAAGTTGCCGAAGAGGTCGTTTTGAATATCCGTCTCCGAGAGACCCGTAAACGCCCCGAAGTAGATGTGCGCGTAGCCTTCCTCGGCGAACACGTCGACCCACGGCACCTGCTCTGCGCCCTGCACTTTGTACACGCCGCCCTCGGCGATCGTCGTTCCGCCCGCCGCCTTTAACGTGGAGGGCTTCACCGTGCCTTCCCCGTCCGTGACCTGTTCGACGGTGTAGGTTTCGGCCTGCGCCTTATCGCCGTTCTTGTAGTAGGTGACGGTCGTCCACGTCTGCGTGACGAGGAGTTTGCGCTCGCCCGTCTTATCGTTATGGGTCGAGATATTCCACACGGCGTAGCCGGGCGCGGTTTCCACCTTGACAGAGGCCTCCGCCTTGAAGGGGACGCGGTAGTAATCGACCACCTTGCCGTCGCCGTAGTCGCTGTGCTTTGCGAACACGCGCACCTGCTGGTAGCCCTTGTAGACGTCGGTGGCGACGCCGTTATCGTAGCCCGTCATGCTGACGGCGCGCACGTTGGGCAGGGTGAGGGTGAGGGTCGTCTCCGCCTCGCCGCCTTCGCCGTCGGGGCAGACGAAGGTGATCTCTTCGCCCGTGAAGAACTCCTTATCCTCGGGCACGGTCACGGTGAGGTAGCCCGCCGAGCCCGACGTCGTGTGATATTCGCACTGCCAGCCCTCTTCCTTGATGTAGAAGTGCGATGTCGGCGCATCGTCCACGAAGTTGCCGAGGCGGTTGGGATCGGCAATTTGCCCGATGTGAAGTTCAAAACTCGTGAGCCCGCGCGGGAAGAAGATGGGATCGTTCTTTTCGCCGACCTTGATCTCGAAGCGGGGTTCGGGAGCATCCTCGACCAGCCCGTATGTGTAAGTGATATAGTAGGTGAAGGCGCATTCGCTCACCAAAAGCTTTTCGAGCTGCACCTTGAACGCGGCGAGGCCGCCCTCTGCGGTGAGGGAGAGTTCCCCGCTTTCGGCGGCCGGCGTCACTGTGACGGTGAAGGAGAGGGCGCCGTCGCGATCGGGCGTTGCCGCTACGGGCTCGCCGTTGAACGCGGCGGAGAGCGTTCTGCACGCATTGGAGACGGTTTGCCCGTCCGCGCGGGAGAGCTTCACGGTAAAGGAGAGCCCGGAGAGGAAGGTGGCGTAATTTTCGCCCTCGTTGAGCGGGGTATCGCCGTAGTTCACCGAAATTTTGTCGGCGGGGACGAGCACCTCGATGACGATGTTCACGGTCTTGCCCGCGACCGTCAGCATCAGCGTCTGATCGCCTTCATACGTCCCCTTGCGCGCGGTGAGCTGCGCCGTCAGGGTGTTTTTATCCGCAAAGTTGAGCTCCGCGTTCAGATATCCGTCCTTTTCCAATGCCTCTTTGAGTGTAGCCGTATCCACATTGTCCTGCAACACGAAGTCCGCGGGGTCGGGATCTTCCACCGAGAACGTGAGCGTCGTTTGGGCGGTCTCGCCGAGGTTGTTGAAGGTGAGCTTGTTGCTGCCTTCCCCGAAGAGCGTTTCGCCGTGCTTCACGGTGAGCCCGCCCGTGATCTCGCCCTGCGTCGAGCGGAGCGTGCAGGCGGAGGAAGTCTGCGTGCCCGTCTTGCTCGCGTCGCACGCCGCCGCCTCCTGCGTGTACTGCACGGCCGCCGTGACGGGCAGGCTCCGCGCGCCGCCGAAGTCCATCATCTTTTTGTAGGTGCGCTGCGTTCCCGCCTCCGTGAACTGCGTCAGTTCCTCGCCGCCGACGACGAGCGTTTTGCCCTCCATGGCGCCGTTTGCCGCGTTGAGGGTGATGGTGAGTTGGGCGCTCTTCTTGGAGGTGACGAACTCGCCGCCCGCCGCGACGGACGCTTCCCCCACGGAGAAGGCGATATCCGCCGTCTGCACGGAGCGGTCGACATACACGTTCACGGAATAGCCCTGCGGCGCGCCCGCATCGTGTAACGAGACGCCCGCGACGGGCTCGAAAGTGACGGTGATCGTTGCAAAGCCGCCGTTTTGGGGAATGAGCTTTTTGCCCTCCACCTTTACGACGTCCTCACGGTCGGAGCGGATCCTCGCGGTGTAGCCGTCGGGCACGAGGAATTCGAGCACGGCCTTATCGCTTCTGCCGTCCGGGGAAAGGGAGAGCGAAAGGCCGGCTTCGGGCGTGCCGTCGTTGAGCCGGACGGTCTTATCCTGCGCCTCTCTCCGCGTGAAGGTGACGGTGAGTTCTTTCTTCGCGCCGCTCTCCGCCGAAACGGTGACGGTGGCGGTGCCCTCGCCGTTGAATTTGAGCGTTGTGCCGTTCATCTCGGCGCAGGCGCTCTCGAGGGAGTACGCGATCTTATCGGTATGGTTGGCGGGCTCGGCGCGCACGACAACGGCATCGCCCGACGCCGCTTCGCGCTCGGAGAACGAGATGCTCATCGTTGCATCGAGGCCGGAAACGGAAAATTCGGTGGTCTCCGTGCCGCCCGCGACAAAGGCGAGGGACTGCGTCTTGCGCGTGATGTTCACGAAGCAGACGTCGTCGGTCACGCTCTTTACGGTGTGGCCGCCGCGGTCGTATTTGTTGGCGTGCACGGTGATCTTCACCCTGCCGAGTTTGAGAACGTCGCCCACGTTGTTCAGGGAGAAGGTCTGCGCGGCTTCGTCATAGTTGATGAGAGCGGCTCCGTCCGGATCGGGGTTTTCGAACGTGACATCCGTAATTTCGTGGTCGGAGCCCTCGGGGGTCTCCTCGAGGAAGTGAATGGGAAGCTCGCCGCCCGCCAGAAGGATCTCATCGTAATCGACGGTGTACTCGCGCGTCGAGCCGAAGAGGGCGCCCTCGTAGTAGCCGTACGTGCTGTCGTAATCCACCGAGACGGTATCTTCGTGGTTCCTGCCGTCGCGGGCGGTCGCCGTGATCCTGACAAAACCGTAGCTGTGGAACACGATCGTGCCCTTGCTATCCACCGTGGCGATGTCCGTATCCGACGAGGTGTATGCCAGTGAATAGGTCGCATCGGCGGGATGGGGCGCGACGGCGGGGAACTGCAACGTTTTCTGCGCCGTGATGACGGGCGTATCCTCCGCGGAGATGCCCGAAAGGGGCTGATGGCAGCGGATGACCGTCGTTGCCGTCACCTCGGGGTTATCCACGGAGGTCGCGGTGACCGTTACAACGCCGCCCTCCAGCTCCCTGCTCGTGCCGAGGCACGTCACGATGCCCGTCTTTTTATCGATGGTGAGGACGTCCGCGGGCGCATCGGTCGACCACTCGATGTTCTTGTTGTTCGCCCCTTCGGGCAAAACTTCCGCCGTGAGCCGCACGCCGATATCGCCGACGTATATCTCTTCGGCGTGGCTGTGAATGAGGATATCGTGCACGCGGCTGTCCGTCACGATGACCCTTTTCTGCGCGAACTTGGTCTTGTTCTCCACGCTTGTGACGGTGACCGTCGTCGTGCCGTAGTACTTTGCAACGACCTTGCCGTTTGCATCCACGGTGGCGATCTTCTCATCGCCCATGCTGAACACGATATCGCGGTTGGCCGCTTTGAGCGGGAACACGTTGACCTCGAGCTGCCCGGAAGGCGGGTTCTCCTCGTCGTCCATCACGAGCGTCAAAGTTTCGGCGTCTGTAAATTCCACCGATTCCACGTAGATATGCGTAAACAAGCTCTTGATCGCCCCGCTCACAAGCAAGATGGCAAGAATGATGAGTGGCAGTATAATGATCGCGGACGTCATCAATTTTTTCATAGCGTACCTTTTCAGACCTCGATTTTCCGATATTTTTTATCCGCCGTAAACCAGAACACGACGAAATTCACCGCCGCATAGACGATCGCGGCCGCCACGGCAATGAGATAGGCCGCCGTCGTCCTGCTTGCGGTTCCGTTCGGGAGGATGATGCTGCACGCGCCGAGGAGCGCGGCCACCGCCAGCCCGATGAGCAGCATGTAGGTGATATTGATCTCCTCCGCCTCGCCGTTCGCCTTGGGCTTCAAGTTGGGGTTGGCGAGGTTGAGGTTGATGCCGTTGAACACGAGCCCCGCGGAGAGGACGAACTGCGTTACGACGAGCACCGCCATCTCCGCGCCGCTCAAAAATTTGAGACATGCCATCACGACGGCGCTGATCGCAAGCGCGACCGTGCTCACCGCGATGTTCAGAAGCCCCTTGATGAGCAGCTGCGTCCTGTACCCGACGGGCACGAGTTTTGTGATGTAGAACTTCTTGCCCTCCACGCTCAAAACAGAGCCCGTGAAGGAGCAGATCATCGCCATGAACACGGCGACGACGAGCATGGACGCGCCGAAGTTGATGCCCGCGCCGATGTGCGCTTCGCCCACCATCGCCACGAGCCGATTGCAGAAAAACACCATAACGGGGGTGGAGATCGCCACGCCGAGATAGAAATACGAGTACGTCTTTGTCCGCAGGATCTCCTTGAACTGATAGCGGAAGATGGCACGCGCGCTCCCGTAGCCATCCACCTTGGAACGCCTCACGCGCACGCCGAAGCCCGTATCGAGCGCCCTCTCCCGGAAGTTCGCGCATACGATGCGGGCAAGCGCCACCCCGCCCGCGATGAGAACGAACGCCGCCCCGAGGATCGCCCCGATGCCGAGCCCGAATCCCTTGAAGAAGATGACGTTGCCGAGGTAGTACGCGGGATTATAATATGCATCCAGCCCCTTCAATAGATTTTCCCAAATTGCCAGCGTGCCCTCCTCCCAATTCCTGTGGATGAAGAACCGCGCAAGCACGGTGAGGATATAGTCGTACAGCACGAATGCGCCCACCAACACGGCGATGAACACGGCGAGCATCACGATGCCGTTCTTTTCGAGCAGCGTGACGAGATACACCGCGGGGATCGCAAGGAAGATGGAGACCGCAAACGGGATGAGCGGCATGAGGAGGGCGCCGAGGAGCACGCCCAAAATATAGACAAAGGTGATGCAGCGCATCGCAATGCCGAACACCACCATCACGGGCACGACCATCACCGCAGAATAGATGGTGAGGTCGATGTAGTTCAAAATGAGATAGCTGATGAACTGCTTGAACGGGCTCAGGGGAAAGCGCGCCGTGATGAGAAGATCTGCGGGGCGGTACAGCCGCTTCATCTGCATGCCCGTCGCGGCAACCGTGAGCCCGATCATAATTATGGTGAGGTAGAGCAAGGACAGCTGCCTCGGTGCAGAGGAGATGGCGGACTTCAGGACGAACGAGAGCGCCCAAACGAGCGCCAGCGCAACGGCAACGGCAAGGAGCGCCGCAAACGCCGTCATGAGGGCGCTCGCCTTGTTGTTGTTGCGGTTGAAGCCCCACTTCAATTTGAGTTGCAAGCGGATAAATTCACGCATCCTTCTTTACCTCATTGAGCTCGGTATAGTAGCCGTTGAGGTCGAAATCCTTCTCCTTTGTGAGGTCGACGGTGTTTGCCACCTCCCCCTTCTTGATGAAAACGACCTTGTCGCACGTCTTTTTGACGACTTCGAGGTTGTGCGACGAGAAAAGCACGCAGTGTTCCCCGTCGGCATAGGCGCGGATGTACTCGCAGAGGAGCGCCATCGTCTGGTGGTCGAGGCCGACCATGGGCTCATCGAGGATCCACAGTTTGGGTCTGTGCGTGATGGCGCCCAAAATGCAGATCTTCTGCCGCATGCCGTGCGAATACCCCGCGATCTGCGCATCCAGCGCGTACGCGATCTCAAACCGCTTGGCAAGTTCGTTCGTCACGAATTTCTTCTGCTCCTTGGTCGCCCCGTAGAGGCTCCCGATGTAGTTGATATACTCCCTACCCGTCAGTTTTTCATAGACGGAGTGGTCGTCGGGCACATACCCGATGAGCCGCTTGGCCTGTTCGGGCTGTTTGACGATATCATAGCCGCCCACCTTGATGGTGCCCTCCGCAAAGGGGAGCACGCCGATGACGCTCTTGATGATGGTGGATTTGCCCGCGCCGTTGCTCCCGACGAGTCCCACGACTTCCCCCGCCGCCACCGAAAAATTGACGTTCCGTGCGGAATAATGTTGATTGTTCCTGTACTTTTTCGATAAATCTTTGACTTCCAGCATAAAGTGGTTCTCCATTCCCTTTGCCGCGGCTACGGCCGCCTTTTGCGCGCCGTCCTTTTGGGATACCGCGGCCTGCTTGGTTGTTTTGTTGTTCCGTCCCACGTTAGTTTGCCTCCCGGATGGTTTCCTATGAATTTTATTTGCCCGAACCGCGCATGCGATGATCGGGAGCGGGGTGCGCCTGTTAAAAATAGGGCGCATGAGCCACTTTTTCATCCGGGTAGTTGCTTTTTTGACGATGCCCACAGCGCCCGTGCCGCAAATATAAGATCAAATCGCGCAATTTTATGCAATTCCAGCGAATATTTTCACCGCATACCAAGTCCATCTTACCATTACACCCCCCCCGATGTCAAGTAAATTTAATCATAAAAAACTGTGACATTTGCCGTTTTTGCACACACAGGTGCAAAAAACCGCCCCCGACGCCCGTTTTTTTGCTCTGCCCCGCGAGGGGGCAATGGGATGGACGGTGGAAACGGACTGCGTTCGGGGGAAGATACGCTCGCCGCCCAAGGCGGCTCGGTATGAGGAAACGGACTGCGGGAGGGTCGGTATGAGGGAGTGAAGTGAACCCCAAAAGTTGGACAAAGATTTAGTTAGACGAATTGTGAATGAGTTCGGTATTGCACCGGGCTCATTCCATTTAGTTTGAGAGAAATTCTCTCGTTGTTGTAGTAGTGGATGTATTCTTCGAGACAGCGGATGAATTCATCCGCTGTCTCGAACTTCTCACCGTAGAACATCTCTACTTTGAACCGCCCGAAAAAGTTCTCCATTGCACCGTTAAAAATATGCACCTCCAAAACTGTCTAACTTTTGGGGTGCATATTAAAAACCGCGGAGCGCTGTGTTTTCATGGAACGGCGCATGTTGCGCGTCGCTGATAAGCCGCCGTTTACCGTTTGGCGGGCGTATAGAGGGGCGCGAGGGAGTTGCCCATGAGAACGGTTCCGTGCACGAATGCCTGTACGTGGAGCTTGCCGTCCACGAGGTTGTTATACAAATTTTCGTTAAAGGACGAGAACCCTCTGGCGAAAATGGCGTCGTTCATCTTGCCCGTCCGGTTGTAGAGAATGCAGATCTCGTTTATCCCCTCAAAGATATTCTTATACGCATTCAAAAACTCCGTCACAGTGATGCCGCCGTACTTCGACGGGTTGCTTTTAACATCGTCCCTGATATCCCGTATGATCTGCGTATCGGGCCCGATATGGTTCATACAGTCGCTCACGGAGGCAAATCTGTCTATCACATAGGAGATCTGCCGCTGCCTCGCAAAGCCTTCCCGCTTGGGGTCAAAGCGTATGTCGTCGATATAGAAATTGTTTTTGTTCTGTTGCGAAGTGTATCCGAATTGTCTGTTGTCTACGTTCATCTTTTTCCCCTCTCTGTCATCTTTTGCGGGTCGCGCCGCTTGAAGGCGGCCGCGCAAATTTCATGAGAAGAGCAGCGGGAGCCCCGTTGCTCTGAAATCGGCCTTGCGGCCTGCCCGCGTCCTTTTTACTGCCAATCGCACACGTTCACCCAACTTGCGAGGAACTCCGCTTCGCCGGGCTTGTTCTTGACCGACTGCGACGCGGCGACGATGGGCAGAATGCGCTGCACGTACTGGATGGCGGTATCCGTCTTCTGGCAGAAGAGGCGCAGGTATTTTTCCGCCATCTCGTCCTTCTTCTGCAATTT